>NZ_JAUBSH010000072.1:0-35202 GCF_036704705.1 Microcoleus sp. K1-B1
TCTTTGAGCACAACTTGATATTTTTTATTATATCATATTAGTTGTTTGTGTAATTAATTTTGTTTGACTACTTACAAATTAAATGCACAACAGCTTAGATCAACAAACCCATATTCTTTTCGTCCTATACTTTGTAGTTGGGTATTCTTGAGTGGCAGTTAGTGTGATTATTCAAATCCTAAATATACTCAGTACGGTCAGAGACCATACTGAATTGCCAACGATTTCTCACTCTTGCCTGCCCGTTATCAAATTTCTCAGTCTCATCAAAGTGTGGTTCAATTTAGTCCACTTAAGTGGACTTCAGCTATGAGACAGGGATTTCAATCCCTGTCGGATTCTCGGACTCATCCATCGACCCCGATCGCACTTTTGGGGCGATCGGGTTTTGCTTTCAGTCCGCCGGGGATTGAAATCCCCGTCTCATAGCTAAAGTCGGTTAAAACCGACTGAAGCCCCAAATCAAACGATCGCCCACCTCAGTCCTCATAGCGAGGACTTTAGCTAGGAGACAGGGATTTCAATCCCTCTCGGACTATGGGACTCGCCGATCGATAAACAGCGTAACATCACCAAAAATCCCCCGCTACAGCACTACCATAGCGAGGGATTTTTGTCAACCTACAAAATCAACTTTCTTGCAGTTTGTTGTTAGCTTCTGTCGATCGCAGCCACAGGCTCAAAACTCGGAACCACAATTTCACCATTCTGCTTAGTCAACTGGTTGTACAGTCTTTCAGTATTCGGGAAATTCGCAGCCGGTAGAGTCGGGAAGCGACGATAAGGAACAGTATCCTCACCAAAAGCCTCAGCATATTCAACGCTGTTCAACATTGCGTTGATAAAGCCCTTAATCCCTTTACTTGCCAAGATTTGGTTATAAGTCCGAATCTCCGCTTGATTGCGGGGAGCACGGCCCAAGAAGTGCTTCGTACCCAACTCAATCACCTTAGTATTGGGATAAGGTGCGTAGAACTGTTTGATGTACAGCGATGAGCAGCCCAAAGCCTCAATGAACTCCTTGAGATTGATTTCATTGTTGCCCAGTTTGCTTTCGAGCGCGGTGAATTCATTCTTCACAACGTAGGGGTTTAAATCGCGTTCAAAAATTTGACGGTAAGCAGCTTGAATTAAAGTTTTCAAAGCTACTTTGTCAGAAGTAGTCGTCAGCTTGAACATCTTAGTTTGTTCACGCCGCTTGCTGACACCTTGAGCAATCCGACTTTGCAACTCGATATGGCCCCGGTTGCCCGCAGCACCCAGTTCAATAAACCGAGGAGTTTCTGGCGTCTGAGCTTGGACATTTTGCTCAGCTACGGAACCCGATCGCATCGTCCGCATCGACAAACCACCGGGAGTCACATAGCGCTCGTAGGGAACTGTATCTTCCCCGAAAGCTTCGTTGTACTCCATGCTGTCCATGATGCTATCGACCAGCGCGTAGAAACCCTTCTTAGCGCAAATGTCAAAGTAAGCGTTCATTTCCTGACGGCCATAGGTAGGGCGTCCCAGGAGTCGGCGGTGAATGTACTCGATCGCCTTACAAACGTAGAGCTTGCTCCAGTACATATTGCGGAACACGTCAGACTTCGCCAACATCCGAATAAACTCGCGCATCGGAATCTCGCCGTTTTCCAGCTTAATTTCCGCTACCTTTTGGCGCTGGCCGTCGAACACATCGCGACCAAACACTTGCAGGTAAGCAGCCCGAATCACCGCTTGGGTGGAACTTTCGGTATATTTGACACTGGAAGCATTGCTGTAGCTGCTAGAGACACCGCGGGCAGTTTTCTTGGAAGCAACATAGTTGCTCGGTAACTGGTCTAATTTAAAGACCTTGGGGCCCAGAGAACCAGGAGCAGCACCGCGAGCCGCCGGATTGCTCAACTGATTGTCAATCCCCGCACCTTGACGGATCAGGATGCGGCGGGTGTCCTTGCCGAAGGGAGCTGGACGGCTCTTGGGGTTGCGAGTTTCTTTCGGGAAAATCGCGCCAAACTGAATTTCTAAGGGGTCATTGCCAACACCGTAAACGTGCTGGTCTGGCAGAGGCTGGTTGTAGCCGGCAAACAAGGTGATGAACTGAGGAACCTTGCGGAACGGAGCGCTGAAATTGAACAAATCAATTTGCGGGCCCCAGTTGCGACACTCCTGAGCTTCTTGGCCCAAACCGCGCAGGTAAGGCACTGTTTCTTCGCCGAAGTAATCGGAATATTCTTGCGAATAAACCATCGCGTCTACAAGGGCTGGCAGGCCGCCTTTGCTGACGATCGCGAAATACTTGCTAAATTCCTCCCGCGAGCTCAAACCGCGGCCTAGGAAGTGACGGGCGGCCAATTCTACAGCACGGCTGTTGACAAACGGCTCGTAGAATTGCTGACGGTACAGAGGAGATTTGCCAAGGCGGCGAATAAACTCTTTCATCGAGATTTCGCCATTTTTGACCTTGGATTCCAAGTCAGAAATGCTTTGGCTGTATGCGCGGGTAATATCGCGCTCGAATACTTGGCGGTAAGCTGCTTTGACTACTTCTATCTTTTCGGCCGAAGACAGGCCGGTTTTCATGACGAATTTCGCCCGTCGCTCGGCTGCGTTGAAGTAAATTTGAGGCAGTTGCAAGCCTTGCTGGTCGTTGCTTTCGCGCTGCCGCACCTTGTCTGAAGGTGTGGGAGCTTTGAATTCGGTAATTGCTACGTCGAAATACTGTCCGACGATCGCACTTGCCTCTGCATTGTTTCTGAAATAGCCCAAAGATGCTGCCTTCATTTCCTGCATTGCCACAATTGTGGCCGCCGAAGAGCAAGCATTTTCGATGATTTCCCGCAATCCGCGCACGTTCACCGAAATAATGTTCGGGTCGCCAGCTACGATCGCGTAGGTGATGTAACGCAAAAACCAGCTCAAGTCGCGCAGAGATTTGGTCATGTTGCCCGGGCCGTAGCGCGAGACATTGATCGGCTGAAATCCTGCGGGGATTGGGCCGCTGTAGCCGCCACCGTTGCCAGAAAATAGATTTCCTAGCCCCAAGAATCCGCCGCCGCCACCGCCGTTGCCACCGCCAGCGCGGCTTTCTACGTAGGTGACATTTCCCAGTTTCATGCCTTCAGAGACATTCGCCGATCCGCCGCGAGCCGCACCTGCCATAGCCATCGCAGGTTCTTGTGGTCTTTCCAAAAATGCCAGCGGGGAACCGCCGGTAAAAATCCGGTTGGCTGCGCGGGATACTATCAGTTCCGAGTTTTGGGTCAGCGTCGCAGAGATATCGATCCGAAGAGCCCCGGAACTGAAATAACTTGCCAGTTCGCTGAGTTCGCCCCGCTGTAGAAAGCGGTCTTGCTGTTCTGCTTGCGAAATAGTTGCGACCGGTACAGTTTGATATAGTTGCGGACGCGCAACCGAGCTTCCACCACTTGCTTTTACAGTCATTAGACTCCTTAGCTCCCTATCCAAATAGTTGCAGCATTTAACCAGACTAACCTTGCCTTCTGATGCAGGTCAAAGTAGGTATTTTTGCTTTGTTTACTTTTTGCCTTTACCTGTCACGAGGTTCGGGCGCGCTTACTTTCTTAGATTAAAATGTTTTGGTTTCATCTTTCTGCCTGCGGGGAAATGTCCGATCCGAAGGCAGGCACGGGGTACTCCCTCCGCTGCACTCCGCCGGCATACCCGTGGAAAAAAAGACTCGGCAGGAGAGTTGCCTTTGGGCGATCGCAGCCAGTGCCTTGAATTAAAGGAAAAGAAAATCAAAAATTTTCTTCTGCCTGTTTCGGGGCTTTTGACTTTCTGCTGAAAGACGCCTCCGCTTTACCCGACAGTTCAGCGGTGGGTTATTGACAGTCCTGGTTTGTTAAAAAGCCTGTCGAGATTTATTGTATAGATTTAAGAGAGCTTATATGAGAAAAAATGATAAGTTTTATTACGCAGAAGCTGTCAGGGCTTGCTACCAGGGGTTAGTCGATCGCCCGATCCCTCTCTTTTAGGCTTCCCAACTTGGCGAGACGCCACTTTGGTTGCCAGTAACGCAGCAATAGAAGTGCATCGCGTCGCGCTGTTACCCCGTAGCTACTGACAACCAATCTCAAAACCCACGCACTATTACCTCACCTATGGATACTACGCCTGATATCAGCGCTGCCGTGCGGCGGCTTTACGATACTTTTCCTTTCCCGCCCGATCCTTTGTCAGATGAACCGCCCCCAGGCTACAACTGGCGCTGGAGTTGGCCTGATGCTTACAATTTTTGCACCGGCCAAAAGCCGCCAAAACTAGATGTTCGGATTTTAGATGCTGGCTGCGGCACTGGTTCGAGCACCGATTATCTGATTCACCTCAATCCTGAAGCTTCGGTGACGGCGATCGACCTGAGCGAGGGTGCTTTGAAGGTAGCACAAGAACGCTGTCGGCGATCCGGGGCTCGCGAAGCAGATTTTCGCCACCTCAGCTTGTACGATGCGGCCGAGTTAGAGGGCGAGTTTGATTTGATCAACTGCGTGGGCGTGCTGCACCACTTACCCGATCCGATCCGGGGCATTCAAGCGCTGGCGGCGAAGTTGGCGGCGGGCGGTTTGATGCACATTTTTGTGTATGCTGAGCTCGGACGCTGGGAAATTCAACTCATGCAAAGGGCGATCGCCCTTCTCCAAGGCCCGAAAAAAGGTGACTATCCCGATGGTGTGAAAGTCGGCCGTCAAATCTTTGCTTCTTTACCAGAAAACAACCGTCTTGTCAAGTACGAAAAACAGCGTTGGGCAGGAGAAAATCAGCGAGACGAATGTTTTGCTGATATGTACGTTCACCCGCAGGAAATTGACTACAATATCGAGACTTTGTTCGAGTTAATTGATGCTTCGGGATTGGAATTTATCGGTTTCTCAAATCCGGGATATTGGCAGTTAGAAAGACTTTTGGGGAAAGCGCCGGAATTGATAGAAAGAGCTCAGGGTTTGACGGAACGGGAGCTTTATCGATTAATTGAATTGTTGGATACGGAAATCACTCATTACGAGTTTTTCTTGGGCAAAAAGCCTGTTAATAAAATTGATTGGTCGGACGATCGGGCACTTTTGGCGGCAATTCCAGAGTTGAGTAGTTGTATGCACGGTTGGCCTAGTCAACAAGTGTTTGATTGCAATTACCAATTGGTCAATTTGTCAAGTGCTGAATTTGAGTTTTTGCAAGGTTGCAATACCAAAACTGTGGGAGAGATTTTGGCGGATGTGGAGATTGGGTTGGATGAAGTGCGATCGATCTTATCAAAACAGCTAATTTTGCTCACACCCGGTAAAATCTAAGGGCGGGCAAGATGCCCCAATCCTACTCCCCACAATCAAATTAGCTTTTTGTGGAACAGGCATCTTGCCTGTTCTTTGCTCGGAGTATAATTTCTGTTAAATTCCCAATTAATCAAGGTTTTACAGTTGGAGGATTAACAGCCGTAATTTGTGAATAACGAGCGAAATCAGCAATGTTAAAAGTTAGGATATGGGTTAAACCATGAACTAGCATAGCAGCAACTAGCCGCGGATTTTGTATCGACGAGAAACGGCATTTAACCTCTGTCTCCATAGATGCTCTCTCTGCTAATAGCTTCATCTGAAAGAGTGGGGAAATTTAGGGTACGATGACTGTCAACCCATTCTTGAAATGCTATTGACCATTCTGTTGGGGTAGCTGTTTCATAAAATGGACGTTGTTGAGGTTCAATTAGCTGTTTGAGCATCGCATCTAGTAATGGTTTAATCTGATCCGCCGTGCGGTTGGTGATTTTTCCCAAAACTTGAGTAATCGTCTGTATCTCTTGTTCGTGAGATTGCTGAAGATTGTGCAGCATAATTATCCTTGAGTGCAAGTTTTTGGGCTGATGATAGCGGGGTCGATCGCACTTTTTAAATTGATTTTAATATTATAACTGTAGCGCAAAGCCTAGGAAGTAGGCGATTGCTCGTTCCCAGGCTCTAGCCCATTGGTGACAACTTAAGACTGAAACCATTGATAAATCTCGCATTTAGCTAAGTCTAGATCCCCCTAAATCCCCCTTAAGAAGGGGGACTTTGAGAAGACTCTTGTCCTTAGTTTAGAGTCTGTAGATAACCCCTCTCTCTTACCCTTAAGAAGGGGGACTTTGAGAAGACTCTTGTCCCCCCCTTCTTAAGGGGGGCTAGGGGGGATCTGAGCTTAATACTCAAACAGCAGTCTGTGATTGGGTTTGACGTTAAGTTGTCACGAATGGGCTCCAGCCTGGGAACCAGTTAATCCTGGATGCACGTACTAGGATTTTCTGTGATTGCGAAGGTAGTGAAGCAATCTCAAAGCTGACGCACCTTTCCCAAATCCCAAATCCCAAATGGATTGACACAGGCCCCCCTCTGCGGCTACGCTTTGAAGTTAGAGGTTACTTTGCTTGTAGAGGAAGTAGCCCGCGTCGCCCAAAAATCTAGTTGCACTGCCCAAAGCTGCTGGTAACAGCAATGGACAGCTCACCGCCAAACTGATCACAGCAGTCTGGAGGCTAACGGAGTATGATAACACTCTCTGTAGCCGCCCTGCTATGCGTTGAAAAGCGGGGCGGCTGGGTTTTTGGGTTTTTCTAGAAAACCTAAAACCAGGAGAACATAATTATGTCACAGGAATTCTTGCCTGACGACAACAAATTTGCACGACCAAATGACGACTCAGCAGCAGAATCGGAACAGGATGTGGTGTGTGTAACGGTGACAGGTTCGCCCCAGGGTGTCAGGGAAACCATACTCACCTTGTACCGCCTGGGATTTGCCGAAGTCGGCGATTGGAGTCCCGTACAGCGTGCAGCCAATCCGAAGCAAGTGATGAGTGTGCTGATTCGCCGTCGCAAGCGCAAAGCGTAGGCGTTTGCTCGTTCCCAGGCTAGAGCCTGGGAACACATTCCATGAGGCTCTGCCTCCTGTTTTTATTTTTATCCGTTAGCGAGGCAGACTTACTAAAATCCTAGACATTTCTGGAGAAATCCCGAAATAGCTAAGTAAGTCCAGGCTTTCGTTATTAGGGAGCGTTAAAGTTCATACCTTGGAGTACGTGCCAGCCCCAAGCACTATAACTCCGCAGTTAAACAGGCAAGGATTTGTAAAGCCAGTGCTGTGGAGAAAGTACCGCCTAATAACTATGCCGAGGCAACCTTTACTAATTAGGAATAGACGCAACCATGTCTAAAACCCCCAATCAAGTATTCGTACTTGACGCTGACAAAAAACCTCTAACTCCGTGCCTGCCAGTGATAGCTAGAAAGCTATTGAATGCAGGCAAAGCAAAGGTTTTTAAACTGTACCCGTTTACAATTATTCTGGGAAAATCGGTCAACGATCTACCAGAACCAATTGAAATCCGCATCGACCCTGGTAGCAAGACTACTGGCATAGCTTTGGTTCAGGGAACCCAGGTCATTTGGGGCGCTGAACTCACCCATCGGGGTCAAGCTATCAAGTCTCGACTTGAAACCCGTCGGGGCGTCCGGCGCAGCCGCGGTAACCGCAAAACTCGTTATCGAAAAGCGAGATTCTTGAATCGTACTCGCCCGAAAGGCTGGTTGCCTCCGAGCTTGCAGCACCGAGTGTTAACGACTATGACATGGGTTTCTCGCCTTCGCAAGCTAGCACCCATCCAATCAATTGCTTTCGAGTTAGTAAGTTTTGACACTCAAAAAATGCAAAATCCAGAGATTTCCGGCGTTGAATATCAGCAAGGGGAATTACAAGGTTACGAGGTTAGACAGTACCTACTCGAAAAGTGGAATCGGGAGTGTGCTTACTGTGGTAGTGAAAATTTACCGCTGCAAGTCGAGCATATTAACCCACGCGCCAAGGGCGGCAGCAATCGCGTTTCCAACCTTTGCTTAGCTTGCGAAAAATGCAACCTCAAAAAGGGGACTCAAGATATTAAGGATTTTCTTAAGAAAAAGCCCGAAGTTCTGAAGAAAATAATGAGTCAAGCTAAAGCACCATTGAAGGACGCAGCAGCGGTTAACGCAACCAAGTCCGCTTTGTTCCAAGCTCTGAAGGCTACAGCGATTGAACCTATTTATGTAGGACGCGGTTCTTTGACGAAGTTCAATCGGACTAATTTGAAGTTCCCAAAGGCTCATTGGATCGATGCTGCCTGTTGTGGAGATGTAAGTCAAGGTTTGACTTTAACTATCAATCAACCGTTGCTAATTAAGGCGATGGGCTGGGGAAGTCGTCAAGTCGTGCAGACTGACAAATATGGGTTTCCGCGTTCGGGGTATAAACCAAAGAAAAAGGTCGCAGGCTGGAATACTGGAGACATTGTTTCGGTAATTGGTGGAAAACATCAAGGGGTTAAATGCAAAAGAATTAAAACCACTAGGTTCAAAGGTAATTTTGATATTCGGGTAAACGATAGCGTGATTAGCGTTTCTCGGAATCAACTTAAGCCTGTTCATCGCAGCGATGGATATAACTACTCGTTTGCATGAGATTGTCGTGAAATGTCCAATAAAACAGTTAGAGCCTCTGGATCTCGGTTCCCAGGCTAGAGCCTGGGAACCAGTTAAGAAGACCAACAAATCTCACTAAATCAGGATAAGAGCATATCCTGATTTAGATGCTGAAACATCTATAAATCAAGCTAGGCGGGGAAACTCATATTTCCCCGCCTAAGCCTTGTAACCATTGGAAAACGGATACCTTGTTACATGAACTCTTTATGTGTTATCTTAACTTTTTTGAATAGTTGAGTGGCATTATGGGAAAAGCAAAACAAAGAAAAAAAGCGCGTGGTTTTGGAAAAACATCTACTACACCACAAATCTCAACATCCTCAAACATTTTTTATAGGACTCTTCACCAAATTTCAGAAATTGAAGATGTTGAGTTTCAACAAGCTCGTGAAAATTCACCATATTTGGCATTACTGTGGTCTGCTCTGGTTGCTTTTCATAATCATATTGACAATTACACATTATTAGAAATTGTAGAGTTTTGGCAAAAATACTGGGAAAAAGCTGCATATTTATTAGGTGAAATAGAACTTAGCGAGCATCGACATCTAATATGGATGAGTAATATAAAAACCATGAGATTAATGATTTTAAAAGACTTGGAAAAATTTTTAAAAAACGATAACCAATATTTTTTAGAACATGGAACAACACCTTTTTCATCTAGGGCTGAAACGACAATAGAAGTAGCACTGTCTATGTATCGTCACACCGATTGTATTATTTACTATGGGAAAAACTTAGTGGTTTATAAAGGATACGATAGTATAGACTTACAAGGAGAATTAATGATAGCTGTTAAACACGTTATCGGATGCTGGACTCTTTATCCTTTCCCGCATACATTGAGTGTTCCTTTTTCTGATTACAAACAAGCTAAATTAGCATTGAAAAATTTTCCTACATCATTGAAAGGTGAGTTAGTGCATTATCATTCTAGTAAACTTGCGAAATTATTGGGATTAACAATTAATGGTAATTACGCCCATCTAATTAAATAAAATAGAAGTTAAGACCGTGCCACACCCTCCCACCTCATCACAGTTTTTAAAAAAGCAGTCAGTTCTCAGGTGAGTGTGTGACGGAAAAAAGCTAGACCGCCACCGCTCGACACTCCGACCGACACCGCTAAACCAGGGCAACCATCCGATCGCTCCGACCGATGCCACTAGACCCACGCTCCGACCGCTATGACCAGGGCAACCATCCGATCGACTTGACACGGGGCGATCGGACTGTTGCCAATTTTGGAGTCTTATTGGTGGAAAACCATACTAAATTTGGCAGACATCAAAGCCTGCCTTGCTTTTGTAGCCGATCGTGAGAAAACTGCTCCGCCTTGGCTACTTTCAACGTCAGGGTTCTTTTTCTCTCACTACTTGCTCAAACCTGAAATCCTGACCTAAACCAAGCAGGATTATTTGCAACTATAATTACGCTTATTAGTACAAAATATTGCTTTATGGACTACCACGACATCATCACAATTGAACCGGGAAAACGCAGTGGCAAACCATGTATTCGGGGAATGCGAATCACCGTCTACGACATCTTAGAATATCTCGCAGGTGGCATGACGGAAGCAGAAATTCTGGAAGATTTTTCAGAATTAACTTCGGCAGACATCAAAGCCTGCCTTGCTTTTGCCGCCGATCGTGAGAAAAAGTTATTTGTGGCATCCCTGTGAAACTACTGTTGGACGAAAACCTCTCAGACAGAATTCTTCAGAGAATTATCGGTTTGTATCCCGATTCTGCTCATGTCAAGACCCTAGGACTGACAAATACTGATGATGCAGAAATTTGGGAATATGCAAAGGCAAATGATTTTGTGATTGTTTCCAAAGATTCGGACTTTCATCAACGGAGTTTACTTTACGGTCATCCTCCCAAATTTATTTATCTCCGTGTTGGCAATTGCTCAACATCTAAAATTGTTCAAATTCTGCGAGATGAAATCGACATCATTAGTCAGTTTGGAGATAGAGAAGCAGAGAGTATACTGGTATTGTCGTAGCATGAAACCAAAAAAGCAAAGACTGAGGAGATATCTACTTAAGGAGTTTACAGGAGTGAAGAAAATATCCAGCAAGTTAAGCTATTATAAAGTTGTTTATCTCTGCTCAATAATCCACTGAAAATGATGAAAGAAGACACCATTAACATCGTTGGTTTTCATGGACATATTTACTTCGACGCTGATAATCGCGATGCCGCAGCGCGTGTACGAGAAGGATTGACTCAGTTTGAGGTGCAGCTTGGGCGTTGGCATGACAAACCCATTGGCCCCCACCCCCAAGCAATGTATCAAGTTGCATTTTTACCAGACCAGTTTGGCAAAGTCGTTCCCTGGTTAATGCTGAATCGTGAGGGGCTCGATATTCTCATTCATCCTGAAACAGGCGACGATGTGGCAGACCACACGAAACATTCTTTGTGGCTAGGAGAAAAACTAGAGTTGAATATCGAATTCCTGCGACCTAGGACAGGCAACGCCAGCTTATGATCTATCCGCGCGCAAGGCGAGGGCGTTACTTCAGACTGACTTATCGCTGATAATAGATAATTAGCCGCCGATTTGAGACATTGTGCGGCGACTATAATTTCCTGTACTTATTAATAATAGTTATAATATCCTTAACAAATGACTTAATAAATGTATGAAAATTAGAGCAATCATCCATCCCGCAGAAGAAGGTGGCTATTGGGCTGAAGTTCCCGCACTTCCTGGGTGCATTACCGAAGGAGATACTATGGAAGAAGTGATGGCTAATTTAAAAGATGCGATTGAAGGTTGGCTCGATGTTGCTAATAGTCATGAAGCAATCGCGTAGCCTCGATCTTTACCCCACTCTATCCAAGCTGATGCCATCTGTTTTACCCTTCCCCTTTGTTCCGGTTTAATGGGATTTTCACCCGTAATTTTATTCAATGCAGCTAACCAGTAAAGGGGATTTTTTTTGAGTTCCGCTAGCAACAGCGGTACGACTTGAAAACCCATATTAATAATTTCCTGATATGCAGGATGCTGAGACATTTGATCTGTCGAAGACATTCCCGCAACTTCACTTTGCCATTCCGTAGCAAGAGTATAAAATTTGTCAATTACTTCGATCGCAATTTCAGCATTTTGATTGCAAATATCTCGATCGGTATTTGCTGCGGGATTTTCTCGTTGCGCGATCGAGCTTTCAATGTTCATCAAGACTAATTCTTCGATGGATACATTCATCTCAGCAGCAACTTTTTGTAGCTTCAGCATCAGCAGGTCTGAAATGGCGATCGAGATGGTGTTCATCGTTAAATACCTGATTTATAATTAACCACAGAGAACGCAGAGATTACAGAGAGGGGGAGAGAATATCGAGGGAATACTAAAATCGGAATTGATATCACCCGCCGATTTGAGACATAGTGCGGCTGTAATTTCCTTGAGTAGTTCCCGAATCTCGCTGTTTGAAATTAATCTCCGGTTTAATCTCTAATATGTGCCGCACTCGATCGCGCAATTCGCTTGTAGGAGTCCCATCACGCAGAGCAGTTTTTAAGTCAATTTGACCCGTTTCGTTCAGCAGACAAGGCCGCAGCCACCCGTCAGCAGACAAACGCATCCGGTTGCAGCGATCGCAAAAACACTCAGACATTTGGCTGATAAATCCTAAAGTACCCTTCGCCCCCGGAATTTGAAACACATCCGCCGGCCCATTTCCGCGAACACCCGACTCGGCTAACCCGTATTTGTCGCTAATTTGTTGCCGCAATTCGGCCGAAGCTACCCAACCTTTATCGCCAAATAAATCTCCATTCCCGATCGGCATAAACTCAATAAAACGAACGTGCCAATTCCGGTTAATTGTTAACGCCGCTAAATCCAATATTTCGCCGTCATTCACACCGGGAATTACCACAACATTCAGCTTCAGCGGGTCGAATCCTGCTTGATAAGCCGCTTGAATTCCCTCCCAAACCTGCGTCCATCGCGATCGTCCCCGACTACCAATTATTTTATCGAAAGTCTCCGGTTCCAAGGAATCCAAACTAATATTAATCCGGCGCAAACCCGCATTGTAGAGATTTTCCGCCATTCCCGCCAGCAAAAAGCCATTAGTTGTCATTGACAAATCTCGCGTTTCCGGCAAAGATGCGATCGACCTTACCAATTCCACCACCCCAGGCCGCAGCAGCGGTTCCCCACCCGTCAAGCGAAACTTGGTAAATCCCACAGGTATAAAAACTTCCCGCAGCAGAGTTAGCAATTCCGAGTGAGTTAACAACTGCTGCTGCAATACATAGTCCAACTCGCTACCTTCCGGCATACAGTAGAGACAGCGGAAGTTGCAGCGGTCTATCAAGCTAATCCGAAGGTAGTCTACGGTATCCATGTCAATAGTTTGTAATATTATTTAATTATAAATGCTGACTCGATTTTCTGCAATTATTGAGAGAGAGCAATAAACCTGCATCAATTTCTTTTCACCTTCCCCCTCCTCTCTTACTCTGCGCCCTCTGCGCCCTCTGCGGTTAATAAAAAAAATCTCATTCACAACTAAAATAAACTTGCTAAATATATGTTTTTTGAATTTGAAGCTGATTTTGTGGAAGCTTTGCGCTGTATCCCCATGCAAGTACGTCTCAAGTTAGATACTTGCGGCATTAAATTGAAGTTGCAGGATTGGAATCATTTCAACCAAGCAGAACGGCAAAGTCTTGTAGAGTTACCTTGCTTGACAAAAGCAGAAATTATTGATTACCGAGAAAAGCTAAATCAAATATTAATTCAACAGACAGGCAAACCGGGAACTGATTTGGCTGTTGATGAAAATCCCCCGTGGATGGATGCTGCAACTTTACCGGAGTCGGTTTCTGCAAAAGCGCAAGAGCTCGGCGTCACAATTTCTTTGGCCCAGTGGGCGAGTTTGCAGCCACTACAGCGATTTGCTTTGATTAAGCTTAGTCGATCGAGCCACGAGAATAAAAATTTCATCCCGGCGCTTCAAGAGTTTCGACTTATTGAATAAGTATATGGTAAAAAGTTTGTAGCCAGGGCGAGCAATCGCTCAATATAGGTTGTTGGTTGGGAACGATTTATTTACCATATTCCGTCATTTTCTGCGGGAATAGAACTCCTAATTACCATTTACTTTCAAGACACCATGTCTAACAATCCTCAGTTTTTTGATCCACTGCCCTACTCAGCTTTCAACAATCCATCAGCAGGAAGTGCCATCAGCCCATTTAGCCCAGTTAGGTTCACTTACTTTCATTTAGAAGACTTTGAAGACGGCGCTTTAAATACACCGGGTGTTACTGTTTCTGAGTTTGCCACAACAAATATTGCAACAACCTTCAGCGACTCGGTGGACGGCGATGACGGAGTTATTGATGGTCAGGCCAGGGGAAACAGCAGCAGCTTATTCTCGAATTTGAGGACTAGCAGCTTTACCTTCAACTTTTCCCCTAATGCACTTGGGGGTCAATTACCAACCCATGCTGGAATTGTCTGGACGGATATTGGCAGGAATGGTGGCGGCACACCCCGGTCTGGCGACTTGCTAAATAACACGTTATTTGAGGCGTTTGGGCCATCGGGAGAATCTCTGGGGGTTATCGGTCCCTTTTCGCTGGGTGATGAGAGTATTTCGCGTACAACCTCAGAAGATAGATTCTTTGGAGTGGTCAATCAAAACGGGATCTCATCAATTCGATTGTCGATGCCCGGTAAAAATAACTGGGAAGTCGATCATCTTCAATATGGTTTCACACCTGGAACCATTTCTCCTTCCCCCTTGGGCCCCAATGGCCTCTTCTTCAACCTCTCCACCAATGCCGATAACTTTACCATCGATCCAGCTCTAGTCGGCAATCTATTGGTTCAAGGTTTAGATGGTAACGACTTGATCCAAGGGTCGCCATCGGTCGATCGGGTAAATGGCAATGCCGGCAACGATACTATACTAGGAGGCGACGGCAACGATACGCTCTGGGGCGGTCGCGATAACGATCGCATCGAGGGCAACGCCGGCAATGACACGATCGCTGGAAACCTCGGAAATGATACGATCTCTGGCGGGGCGGGTGACGACCTCATACGTGGCGGACAAAACAACGATGTGCTCAATGGAGGAGAAGGTAACGACCAATTGGTAGGTGACTTAGGTAGAGATATTCTGACAGGTGAAGCTGGAAACGATCTGTTTGTACTGCGGGTGAATGCAGCCGCCTCCAATGTATCTGAAGCCGATGTTATTGCGGATTTTACGGCGGGTCAAGATGCGATCGCCCTCACCAACGGACTTGCATTTGCAGGAATTGCCTTAGAGGCTTCGGGTAGCAATACAGCGATTCGGATTGTTGCTACCGGACAAATTTTAGGGGTTGTTACCGGAGTCCAAGCTGCTGCTCTAAGCGCAGCCAATTTTACCACGTTGAATGGGGACTTTTAACTGTTATCAGTTATAGCAATCCTCAAGCTGAATGCGGCGAAGTAGTTTTCTGAAGACGACTGCAAGAAGACTAAAATTTATAGGATTTCAGTCGGTTTTTAACCGACTTGTGCTATGAGACAGGGAATTAATTCCCTGTCGGTCTTCTGGACAATCCGACAGCCCGACAATCCGACAGCCCGACAGTCCGACAGTCCGACAGTCCGACAGGGGGTTGCAAACCCCTGTCTCATAGTGAAAGTCGTCGGTCGCCGACTAAAAATGATGATGCGTTCAGTCGGTTCTGCCTGGTAACGCAGATAGGCGAGAAGAGCCTCCAATTTACCCTTCGCCACACGAGGCAGAGCAAGAGTGACATCGGTTCCCAGGCTCTTCCTAGAAACCAGTAAAGTAAAAAATATGATTAATTTTATTTTAAGTATTGTTACCGCCGCGTGGTATTATTTTTCTGAGTTTGCAAAGCACTCGCCTGCTACCTGCCTTAGTTTCTGAGCTTCGTGAACACGCAAAACACACCCACCGAACCCGCACCAGCAACCGAGGATATTCCTCAAGCTGGCACAGTCTCGACAGTCTCGTCCGAGACAACCAATCCCATGCAAGACTTTTATCGCCTCCAACAAGAGTTGTTGGCGTACACCCTTGCTTTTACGGCGATTATTTTTATCTCCGTTTGGATTTTTTACTCCCTCAACATTGCCCTGAATTATTTGCTTGGGGCGAGCACAGGTGTGGTTTACTTAAAGATGTTGGCTAGAGACGTTGAACGAATCGGCAGCCAAAATCAACGCATCAGCAAGACAAGGCTTGGTGTGTTTTTAGCGGTGATGATAGTAGGAACACAGTGGAATCAGCTACAGATTTTACCGATATTTTTGGGATTTCTGACTTACAAAGCTGCGCTGATGGTTTACGTGATCCGAAGTGCATTAGCACTAGACTACAGGTAGGTCAGGCAATTCGAGCAAAACTCAACTCATCGATTTGTATGGGGAAGCCCGTTGAATGGCAATGCTTGACGTTCTAAACACCTTTAATCGTTTCCCCCTCGCCGAATTGGAAGTTGGCCAGCAGTTGTACTGGCAACTCGGCAATCTGAAAGTGCATGGACAGGTTTTTCTAACCTCGTGGTTTGTAATTGCTGTTTTAGTCGTAGTTTCGATTTTAGGAACCCGCAAAATCCAGCGAATTCCCAGCGGAATGCAAAATTTTATGGAGTATGCGCTGGAATTTATTCGGGATTTGGCTAAAAACCAAATTGGGGAAAAAGAATATCGCCCTTGGGTACCGTTTATTGGTACATTATTTCTGTTCATCTTTGTGTCAAACTGGTCTGGCGCTCTAATTCCTTGGAAGCTGATTAAGCTGCCATCAGGCGAATTGGGAGCTCCTACCGCTGACATCAACACGACGGTAGCATTTGCACTGCTGACTTCTCTAGCATATTTTTATGCAGGTCTCAGCAAAAGCGGCTTGGGGTATTTCGCCCACTATGTTGAACCGGTGCCTTTCATGTTGCCGTTCAAAATCATAGAAGATTTCACTAAGCCTCTGTCCCTAAGTTTCCGTTTGTTTGGCAACATTCTTGCGGACGAATTGGTGGTCGGAGTGCTAGTGTTGCTAGTGCCTTTATTTGTTCCTCTGCCAGTGATGGTTCTGGGACTATTTACCAGTGCAATTCAAGCTTTGATTTTTGCAACCTTAGCCGCAGCCTACATAGGTGAAGCTCTAGAAGGCGGTCACGGCGAAGAACACCACGATTAACTAACGATAAACGGCGAAGAATGAAGGAGGAAAAAGAAAAATTCTGAACTCAAACTTTCTCCCGTTAAATCGGACAATTCTGTAGACTATCTGTTCTCAATTTTGTACTTTAGATAAGGAAAATCATCATGAACCCAACAGTTGCTGCCGCTTCCGTAATTGCCGCCGCTTTGGCAGTAGGTTTAGCTGCAATCGGCCCTGGCATCGGTCAAGGTAATGCAGCAGGTCAGGCTGTAGAAGGTATTGCCCGTCAGCCGGAAGCAGAAGGTAAAATTCGCGGCACCTTGCTGTTGAGTTTGGCGTTCATGGAAGCGCTCACAATTTACGGTTTGGTCGTAGCCCTAGTGCTGCTGTTTGCCAACCCCTTCGCATAATAATTGGAAATTTTAGATTTGAGGTTTTGGCGATTCTAATCCAAAATCTCAAATCTAAAATCGATTAAGCGAATTAGATGGAAGCCGTCAAAAAATCATGATGCACTGGACAGTATTACTAGCAGTTGAAGAAGCGGCTAAGGAAGGGGGACTGTTTGATATAGATGCTACGCTGCCTCTGATGGCGGTGCAGTTTTTAATTCTAGTCGCAGTCTTGAATGTAATTTTTTACAAGCCGCTCAGCAAGTCAATTGACGATCGCGCCGATTACATTCGCAACACTCAAGTCTCCGCCCAAGAACGCTTGGCAAAAGCTCAGCAACTAGCGCAGCAGTACGAGCAAAAACTGGGAGAAACTCGCAAACAGTCTCAATCAGTAATTGCTGCTGCTCAAGCTGATGCCCAAAAAATTGGGGCAGCAAAAGTAGCTGAGGCTCAACAAGAAGCTCAAGTCGCGCGAGAAAAGGCTGGGCAAGAAATAGAGCAGCAAAAGCAAGAAGCAATGCGCTCACTAGAACAACAAGTAGACGCGCTCAGCGGCCAAATTCTCGAAAAGCTATTAGGGCAGTCGCTGGCCAAATAGCGAGACAGAAGAGTTTTAGATTTTTGATGGAATCTCAAATCTAAAATCGCTTCACCCAATCTGCACGCGCAATTATGGAAGAGTATCATGGGGACTGTTTTATTGCTAGCCACAGAAGCTAGCGGCGAAGGTGGTTTCGGTTTAAATTTCGATATTTTAGAAACCAACCTGATTAACCTGGTCATTATTATTGCAGTGCTGTTTTATTTCGGGCGCGGATTTGTAGGTAAAATCCTGACAGAGAGGCGTTCGGCCATCCAAGAGGCGATTCAAGAAGCAGAAAAACGCCAAAAAGATGCAGCAGCAGCTCTAGCAGAGCAACAGCAAAAACTGACTCAAGCGCAAGCAGAAGCGGAACGAATTCGTGCCGCGGCTGAAGAAACTGCCAAGAAAGCAAAAGAAGCAATTCTAGCTCAGGCAGCGCAAGACGTTGAACGAATGAGAGCAACAGCAGGTCAAGAGTTGGAAGCGGAGCGGGAAAGAGCGATCGCCCAACTGCGATCGGCGGTTGTATCTCTGGCATTAGCAAAGGTGGAAAGCCAGCTAAAAACTAGCTTGGACGACAGCGCTCAACACCAATTAATCGATCGCAGCATTGCGTTACTGGGAGGCTAAAACGTGAGTACAGTCAGCACAGAAGTCTTACAGCCTTACGCATCTGCCTTGATGTCACTGGCTCAGTCCAACAATCTATCAGAGAAGTTCGGCGAAGATATTCGTTCCTTGCTGAGCCTGCTAGAAGGTTCGGAAGACTTGCGTCAATTTTTAGGCAATCCGCTGGTAAAACCGGATGCTAAAAAAGCCGTGATTCAGCAAATAGCGGGTGAAGAAATGAGCCCCTTGATGCACAGCTTTCTGAAGCTATTAGTAGACAAAGGAAGAATTCTTTTTTTAGAAGGGATTGGCAAACAATACTTGGCAAGGCTCCGAGAACTAAACCAAACAGTATTGGCTGAAGTTACATCGGCAGTCCCGCTTTCAGATGCTCAACAGCAGACTGTTCGCGAGAAAGTGCAGGCGATGACCAGCGCTAGTCAAGTAGAAATTGAAACCAAAATAGACGCAGATTTAATCGGCGGTGTGGTAATCAAAGTAGGCTCTCAAGTAATTGATGCCAGCCTGCGGGGACAATTGCGCCGTCTAGGAATTCGCTTGAATTCCTGATTTAAGGAAGCAGGAGGAAGGAAGAAGGAAGCCGGAAAAAGGAAGAAGGAAGAATCACACAGGAAGCAGGAATAAATTAATTTCTGTTTTTGAGCTGTTAGTCCCAAATTCTTACTACCAAATCGCTATTCTTTCTTGCCGAAAACATCGACAGACAACTAACAACTGACAACTGACAAATAATAACTAACATGGCAGCAATCAGACCTGACGAAATTAGCAGCATTATTCGCCAGCAAATTGAGCAGTACGACCAAGATGTAAAAGTCTCTAACGTCGGTACTGTTCTGCAAGTAGGCGACGGCATTGCCCGGATTTATGGCTTGGATAAAGCCATGTCTGGGGAATTGCTAGAATTTGCCGACGGCACTGTGGGCATTGCACTGAACCTCGAACAAGATAACGTGGGTGCAGTGTTGATGGGCCAAGGCCTCGGCATTCAAGAAGGTTCGGCAGTTACTGCTACTGGCAGAATTGCTGAAGTCCCCGTGGGTGAAGCAATGTTGGGACGGGTAGTTGATGCTTTGGCCCGTCCGATTGACGGCAAAGGAGAAATTAAAACTACTGAATCTCGCTTGATTGAATCTCCGGCACCGGGGATTGTTTCTCGCCGTTCTGTTTACGAACCCATGCAAACAGGAATTACCGCTATTGATGCGATGATTCCGGTGGGAAGAGGACAGCGGGAACTGATTATCGGTGACAGACAAACCGGTAAAACTGCGATCGCGATCGACACAATCATCAACCAAAAATCGGAAAACGTGATCTGCGTTTACGTGGCGATCGGTCAAAAAGCTTCTACAGTAGCTAACATCGTCAACGTCCTGCAAGAAAAGGGCGCGATGGACTACACGATCGTAGTAGCAGCCAACGCTAGTGACCCCGCAACCCTGCAATACTTGGCTCCCTACACAGGTGCTAGCTTAGCCGAGTATTTCATGTACAAAGGCAAGCACACTTTGGTCATTTACGATGACCTTTCCAAACAAGCACAAGCTTACCGCCAAATGTCCTTGTTGCTGCGCCGTCCTCCCGGTCGCGAAGCTTATCCCGGAGACGTGTTTTACCTGCACTCTCGCTTGCTAGAACGCGCTGCTAAATTGAGCGACGATTTGGGCGAAGGCAGCATGACTGCTTTGCCAATTATCGAAACCCAAGCTGGTGACGTTTCTGCTTACATTCCGACGAACGTAATTTCGATTACCGACGGTCAAATCTTCCTTTCTTCTGACTTGTTTAACGCTGGTTTGCGTCCTGCTGTAAACCCCGGTATTTCGGTATCGCGGGTAGGTTCGGCGGCTCAAACTAAGGCAATGAAAAAAGTAGCCGGTAAGGTGAAATTGGAATTGGCGCAGTTTGAAGAACTGGCTGCATTTTCTCAGTTTGCTTCTGACTTGGATAAAGCTACTCAGAATCAATTGTCGCGCGGTCAGCGCTTGCGGGAACTGTTGAAACAGCCGCAAAGTTCGCCTCTGCCGATGAACGAACAAGTGGCTGTAATCTATGCCGGTATTAACGGCTATATGGATGACATTCCGGTGGAAAAAGTCAGCAAGTTTACTGTTGGTTTGCGCGACTATTTGCGGACTAGCAAGCCGAAGTACGGCGAAATTGTTCAAGGCGGAAAAGCCTTGACTGATGAAGCTGAGAAGCTGCTGAAAGAAGGCATCACTGAATACAAGCAAAGTTTCTTAGTTTCTGCGTAATTAGCACGAAATCTGTAGGGACACGGCAATACCCCTTGGTATCAACTTAAGGTAAAACCCACATTCCGGCAGGGGTTGAAACCCCTGCCTCAAAGCGAAAGTCCTCGCTATGAGGACTGAATACCCAGAAGAATAATTTTTCAACTCATTAGTCCTCTTTTAGAGGACTTTAGCTATTAGACAGGGGTTTCAACCCCTGGCGGACTAGCGGGTGAGCGGAAAGACTGGCGGACTCAAAGCTTAAGTTGACACGCTTTGGGCTCTTGGAGTGTCCCTACTACCGCTGAAAACTCAGAATAAAGGCTAAGAAAAAAGGAGAAAGTTATGGCAAATCTGAAAACTATTCGCGATCGCATTAAGTCGGTCAAGAACACTAAAAAGATTACAGAAGCAATGCGCTTGGTGGCCGCTGCAAAGGTGCGCCGCGCTCAAGAACAGGTGACTGCTACTCGGCCTTTTGCCGATCGACTGGCAGAGGTATTATACGGTTTGGCGGAACGCTTGCAGTTTGAAAACCTAGATTTGCCGCTGCTGAAAAAACGCGAAGTGCGATCGGTGGGACTGTTGGTCGTTTCGGGCGATCGGGGTTTGTGCGGCGGCTACAACAGCAACATCATCAGATACGCCGAAAATCGCGCTAAGGAAATCAAAGCTGAAGGCTTAGACTACAAATACGTGTTGGTAGGACGCAAAGCGACTCAGTATTTCCAGCGCCGCGAACAGCCGATTGATGCTACTTACGCTAACTTGGAACAAATTCCCACAGCACCGGAAGCCGCGCAAATTGCTGACGAATTGCTTTCTTTGTTCCTGTCGGGAACTGTGGACAGAGTTGAGCTAATTTACACTAAGTTTGTGTCGCTAATTAGTTCGCGTCCGGTAATTCAAACTTTGCTGCCCCTCGACCCCCAAGGTTTGGAAACTCCCGATGATGAAATCTTCCGCTTGACATCGCAAGGCGGACAGTTTCAAGTATCCCGCGAGAAGGTTGCTTCACCTACGAAGAGTTTGCCCAGAGACATGATTTTCGAGCAAGATCCGGCGCAAATTCTGGAGGCTCTTTTGCCCTTGTATTTGAACAACCAATTGCTGCGGGCTTTGCAAGAGTCTGCTGCTAGCGAGTTGGCTGCGCGGATGACGGCGATGAACAATGCTAGTGAGAATGCTAGCGATTTGATCGGTAGTTTGACGCTGACTTATAACAAGGCGCGGCAAGCAGCAATTACTCAGGAAATCCTGGAAGTTTGCGGCGGTGCTGAGGCTTTGAACGGTTAGGTTAGGGTTGACAATTTGTTGATTTTATGGTACGCGTCTGGGGGAACTCAGGCGCTTTTTTTTTAAGTGAAAAGATGATTTTCTTGACCTCTGTTTCTCCTACGCCAAACCCTGCGACACAAACCCCGCCCAATTATAGGGACTGACAAACGGCAATTCTTGCCGACAAAGCCAATCTAATCGCAATCGCACATTTTTGACAATTTCTGCTTGCTGTTCTCCTTTTTGTTGCTGCTCAAAATAATCCTCTAACTGCCGTTTATATTTAGCAGACAACTCATCGCCTGTCAAGGTGCGGAGCTTAAATTGTGCTTCCCGTAGCGCTTGCGATCGGCTATTATCCTGCTTTTCCTGATAGTATAAAATGCAAAATAAAGCGGTTGCTAAATCATCCACAGCCCACAAGGTACTGACCACATTTCGCGCCCCCGCACAGAGGAAACCGCTAGCAATGGAGAGCGGATCGTCGGTAATTTGGGTAAAGGTTAAATTAGTTTCGCAGCAGGAGAGGAACACTTCGGCTAAGTCTGAAAATCTCCAGGTAAAAACACGACCGAGGTTGATATCGCCATCAAATAAATGCAGTTTTGATTCTAGGGAATTATTCAGATCCGCACTGGCGTGATGGCTGGAATGGAGGACTTGCACTTGGTTGAGTAAGTTTTCATAGTTGCCGATAGTTGCTTGCTGATCTTGGAGGCGAGAATTTTTATCAATTTGGTGCATGGTTGCCAGGGTTTCGCACTCGTAGCCCGCGCAAACGAGGTCGCCTGTGTCATTTTCTACGATTCCCATCGTCGCAGGTTTGAGGTTGCCTCGCTGGTGGCAAAAGTTGAGTATTTGGCAACTGGGAACGATGCGGAGGCGGAATTTATCGCTGAGGTATTCGGGTGGTTTTTGGGGTGGGGTTTTGGCAGGGGTGAGGGTGGGTTTGCTGAGAGGTTTTAAGCCGCGTGTTCTGTCGGAGGCTGTATTGCTGTGGGGAATGGGACTGTTATTTAAAGGTAAGGCAGCAAAGGGGATTTGATGCAGGTACAGGTGAGGGATAATAATCAGTTCTTTGATGCCGTTGAGATGTTGGGAAATTAGTTGATTAATTTGCAGGCGGTTAGCGAGTTCTGGGAGAAATTCACCCATTTGATTTTGCCATGCGGTTTTGTTTTCGACATAAGGCCTTAACCAGTTGTTCAATAGCCAATTTTGCAAGGTTTCAAGTCCTTGACCTTCGCAGGTGTGGAGTTTGGTTGCTTGACTTTGGCGCAAGATGAAAATGTGGGTATGCTCAGCAGTGGTGTAAAAATTGAGGATGGCGGTTTCGGCATCGGGAATTAAGGCTTGCATCTGATCGAAACTGAGGGGGGCTGGTTGCAATTGAGCCGCCAAAACTTGGTCTTTGCTGCGAATTTTTAGCCAAGCTTGCTGTTTTTCTGCTTCTAATTCTTTAATTTTTTCGATGATAGCGTCGCCGTTGGGGGTTGGTTGGCGAGTGGCGGCGATCGCTTTTATACCGTCATTTTCAGAAATACGCAAGCGATCGCTTTGTTGTTGCAGGCGATAGTATGCTTCGACTTCGTGGGGAATTTCGCCTTGGGGGTAGAGGTCTTTGCTGGCGAATAAGTCGGCGAGGTGGCGCGATCGGGAACGATCGGCGGTTTCGACGGCTCGATCGTATTGTTTGAGGTTGATGTAGCATTGGACGGCGTTGGCGTAAACGGAGATGGCTTCTTTAATAATTTCTTGGCGGCGTTTGTCGGTGGTTGAGCCTTTGCGGAGTTGTTCGACTGCTTTTATGGCGGGTTCGTATCCTTCTAATGCGAGATGCCAGTCGCCTTGGGTAAAGCCGATGTTGCCAAGGTTCCGACCTGCTTTTAAGCATTCGGCTGGCATGGTTTTGGGAGTTGCAATTTTGAGGGAGTCTCGATAGTTCTTAATAGCTTTCTCTGTTTCCTGCAATCGGCGGTAAACGATGCCGATGTTGTTAAGAGAATTCGCTTCCCCTTGACGGTTTTTGATTTCCCGTTCAATAGCTAAAGACTGTTCGTGATAATCAATCGCTCGTTCATATTCTCCCAGAGAATGGTAAGCAATGCCTAAACCTGCGAGAGAACTTGCTTCCCCTTGACGGTTTTTGATCTCCTGAAAAATGGCTAAAGACTGTTCGTAGAAAGCGATCGCTCGTTCAATGTGTCCTAAAGAATAGTAAGCATTACCTAAAGCTGCTATAGAACTTGCTTCCCCTTGACGGTTGTTGATATCCTGAAAAATTGCTAAAGATTGTTCGTGATAATCAATCGCTCGTTCATATTCTCCCAGAGAGTCGTAAGCAGTGCCTAAACCTCCCAGAGAACTTGCTGCCCCTTGACGGTTTTCGATCTCCTGAAAAATGGCTAAAGACTTTTCGTAGAAAGCGATACCTCGTTCATTTTGTCCCAGAGAGCGGTAAGAATTGCCTAAACTTCCCAGAGAACTTGCTTCCCCTTGACGGTTTTTGATCTCCTGAAAGATGGCTAAAGACTTTTCGTGGAAAGCAATCGCTCGTTCATATTCTCCCAGAGAGTCGTAAGCAGTGCCTAAACCTCCCAGAGAACTTGCTTCCCCAAAGCGGTTTTTGATTTCCCGACTAATAGCTAAATGCTGTTCGTGGAAACTGATCGCTCGTTCATATTCTCCTAGATAGTAGTAAGCAATGCCTAAACCTCCTAGAGAACTTGCTTCCCCTTCGCCGTATTTAATTTCCCGACTAATGGCTAAAGACTTTTCGTAGACAGCGATCGCTTGTTCGTATTCTCCCAGAGAACAGTAAGTAATGCCTAAATTTCCGAAAGAACTCGCTTCCCCTTGACGATCGTGAATAGCTTGATAAATGATAAGGGATTGTTGCCAACATTGAAAAGCGGCGAAAATGTGGCTAATGTAATATTGCTCGGTGCCCCAATTTAATAAAATATCGCCTGTCTGTTTTCTGATTGCCGTTGGCTGATGATCGTTACCGAGAAACTTACCCAATTCTAAGGCAATGTTAGTTAAAAAATTAGCCTCATTTTGGTTGCCATCATCAAATTGTTTGGCAACTGCGATTATCGTTGCCAAAAGTCCGGGATCGAGTAAGTCGGAGTGTGCGTTTAAGATTTGCGATTCTTCCCCTTTAGAAGATTTGAGCAGTTTTTGGATGAGTTGCCAATAGGCGGCACTGCGATTTTCGTACATGGTTGTTTTCCTCTCTTATCTGTAATTTTTTTTAGGGTTCCCAACTCCAATTAGGCCGTTTCCACCACCTCAAAACTTTGATAAAAAACTTTCCAACTCTCTTGTTTTTCCAACTGTTCAAATAACTCCTTAAGACGTTCAGCATTCCACACAGGTATATCTTCATCTTTACAGGGAGGCAACCAATCTAAATTTAAAGGATTCTCCACGGCAATTGCTAAAAATTCTTCCTTTCCTAGTTCTTCAAAAGTAAACGTTTCTTTATTATCATGTGCCACAGAACCCTCTTGAGGCAGCGTCATCGGTGGTTTATTCACACCATTAGGTGCATATCCCAAAGATGGACAGAGAACATATTTCATCTCAGCACTGCGATACAACAACAGCATTTGATAGTTAGGATATGCCAAATCTACCCTCATCGACAACGGCTGATTAATTGGAATTGTGGGGTCAATTTTTCGTGCAGAAGAACGAGGCGATAGCTGCTTAAGTCCTCTAGTACCAACTCCCACTGATGCCCTTTCCTGCTCAGTTAAAAACTGTATCCAATCGGAATCTGTTTTAGCTTGTTTCTTTAAAATCTCCCAACCATTAATATCAACCCACCGCAGGTATTTATCATTCCACAGCCATTTATAAACCTCTTTCCAAGGACTAAATTTTTTGTGACTCTCTTCATCCTCTTTTCCTTTAAGCGTCCCCCCTGCTTTAAGATTTAACAACGCCTCAGTATTCACGCCATCCGCTTTCATCTCTTCTTCGCAGGCTTTATGAACTACCTCAATCACTTTCCGAATGGTTTGATTTATTTTTTCTTCACAATAAACTGCTAAATCGTTTTTCATTAGTTTAGCAATTTCTTTATTAGTGCTTACTCTGTTATCCGGGTGATTGTCCGGGGCGAATCGCCGAAGAAAACAAGCCTTCTCCTCACTCAGGTTTCCAGGAAATAGCGATTCAGCGATTTGGTTTTGAAAATTTTGCTTAAGATTCATACATCCACTGCCATAACTCAGCCTTATCAGCTTATCTTAGCAAGGTTGTCTCTAGCTGGCAACTCCTTAGCGCAAGTCATTATTTAAAATAATTTGCCATAATTTGACATTATTTGAAATTATTTAATCACTTAAAATCCTCATTTATTATCACCAACAATTATCTGAAATTAACTAGACATCATTTGGGAGTGGGTGTCATGGCAAAGACATCCCAAACATACCTATAAAAAATATGCCAACACAAGCGCAAAAAAGATTCAATCCCTACGCCACTGTAACTGGGATTGCCGAAGTCTTAGCAACCGAAAAAGATTGCCTACACGCATTATGGCAACGAACTCACTATCAATTTGAAAAACAACCGAGTACCTATGACCCCTCAGAACATGAAGAAAAGCTGATTCAAAGAGCAGTACAACTGCAAACTGAAGGCTTCACTGTCTATGTTGAAAATCAAAATTCCTTCAAATATAAAGGTCAAACCTTTGATATCTGCGTTGCCGGCAGACCAGATCTCATTGCTATCAAAGATGATTGGGCTGTTGTCGAAGATATCAAAACCGGCAAGCGCAAAGATTCACATAAAATGCAAGTGCTTCTCTATATGTCAATGTTGCCCTTTGCGCCGGCAACCAAAAATCTGTTTAAAGGTCACATTCCGCACGGGCGCTTAGTTTATCGAGATGGCATTTTAGATATTCCCAAGTGGTATGTTAATGAGCAATTTAGACAGCGTTTGCAGCATTTAATTGCCATGCTTTGTAATTCTCAACCTCCCAACCCAAAACCTAGCGATTGGGAATGTCGCTATTGTAAGGTTCCCTCTGCGTGCTGTTGTGTAAAAAGGAGCCGAGGAACTGATTTATTTGCATAAGTCGATCGCCAGAAATACCCGAAATGCCGACAACCGATAGGTTAAAAGCTGTTGCTATTAGAAGCAAGTGCGCCTACGTTGCTCGGCCAGACGGCGTTACAGTATAATTTCAGCAGTGTCGGTCAAAGTGCGATCGCCAAGGGCGATCGGTCATAATAGTAACCAGTGAGTTTGGTAAAAGCGAGGAAATAACTATGGTCACTGCTACTGGTGTACAGGATAATTTTACTTTAGAAGAATTCATCACCGAGCCGCCCGATAACATGGAATTGGTAGACGGCCAACTTGTGGAGAAAAATGGCATGACACTAAAGACGGGTAAAATTCAGTTAAGCCTGGGGGATGCTTGGAAAAATTACAAAGAGTCTAGCGGACAAGGTGGAGAGGCTTATGTCGAGGTTCCTTGTCGCACTAACCGACAAATTCGCCGCCCCGATGTCGCCTATCTCACACCCGAATTAGTTGCACAATTTGGCAATCTTGCCACTTTACCCCAAAGTTTTCCGTTAATTGCCGAAATAGTTTCACCCACCGATATCGCTGAAGATGTCTTTCTCAAAGCACAGGAATATTTAGAATCTAGCTGTCAGGAAGTTTGGCTAGTTTTTCCCGAAAGTCGTTTAATATTTGTGATGAATCACAATCAAATATTGACATTTCGAGCCGGCGATACCGCCAGTACCCAACAAATCCTCATAGGTTTTAGCATCGATGTCGATCGCTTGCTAGCTTAAACTAAATTCTACAACCTTTCATTTAGCAGCACGCGACACAAAACTCTCCTCTACCCGTTGCACCAGTTCTGAAATCAAATTGCTACAATATTCTTAATACTCCCCCAGTCCGCCTTCGTGGACTTCGTTTGTAGAGAATCGGAATTCTATTCGGTGGTATTGAATTAATATCCCACCCTTATCGGAGCAAACCGCCATGTCAGACGACTTTTCCTTAGACGACCTTTTAAATAGAAGTTACTACGCCTTCAAAGACGCAGAAAACCAAGTGGGACAGTGCAATGTTTTAGTCATCGGCAAAACCGGCGTCGGCAAAAGTACCCTGATCAATTCCGTTTTTCGCCAACGCTTAGCAGAAACCGGAGTCGGCCGCCCAATCACTCAAGGCATTCGCCAATATACCAAACTGAATTGCCCAATTACAGTCTACGATACCCCCGGACTCGAACTTAACGCCGAACAAATTAAAGTTATTCAATTAAACGTTGCTAAACTGATCGAAGACCAAAGACTCCTGCACCCAAAAGAACACATTCACGTCATCTGGTATTGCATCAATCACGGTGCAAATAGAATAGAATCTGTGGAGGACAACTGGCTAAAAGAAATGGAAGTCAAAGATGTACCAGTGATTTTAGTTTTGACTCAAACTACATCTAAAAAGCCGAGCGATTTTTTCAAGCAACTGGAACACATGAATTTGCCAGTCAGTCAAATTATCCCCGTCATGGCTGAACCGGAAGAAATCGATGAGGATTATACAGTAAAATCTCACGGTTTAGACAAGTTGGTAGATGCAACTTTTCAACTACTGCCCGAAGTAGCTAAAAAAGCTTTTGTTAAAGAACAAATTGCAAATATTGCGCTCAAATCCGATATGGCATTTAAATATCTAAGTGCTTATGTTGCAGGTTCTGCCATTGTCGGCGCGACTCCTGTACCGTTTGCTGATGCGCCGATTTTGATGACGATGCAAACGGCAATGATTGCTAATATTACTGTAATTTTTGGAATGCCCTTTGATAAGGGGTTTATTTCGGCGATGCTGTCTGCTATTAGCGGCGCTGGCGGGGTTACTGCTATCGGCCGAAGTATTGTTACTAATTTGATTAAAATGATTCCTGGTGCGGGTACTGTTGTCGGCGGTGCTATCTCCGGTGCAACGGCAGCAACTCTCACGCTGGCCCTCGGTTTGGCTTACATTGAAGTGCTTAAAGCTTATATGAAAGCTCAAATTAATGGGGAACAACTTTCTTTGCAGCAGTTAACCAAGATGTTTGTGGATTTTTATAAGGATTATGCTAGTTCTGGGCGTAAAACTTTGAAGGATGACAAACCGCATCAACCTAAGCCTCCCAATCAAATTAATATTGAGTAAATTGGGCATGGGGCATGGGGCATGGGGCATAGAACATGGGTTATTTTTTTACTCCAACTGAGATATTTCACCATTCTCAATAAGCCTTTTATGAAGAGGCAAGATGCCTGTTCCACAAAGATATTGATTTTCTTGTGGAACAGGCATCTTGCCTGTTGCTGAAAATGGTGCAATATTTCAGTTCCAATTACCAATTCCCAATTCCCAATTACCAATTCCCAATTACCCATTACCAATTGATTGCTACAATATGAGTGAATTGTGCAAAAGGGAGTAAATGGCTATGGTAATGGCAGCCGTTTTATCAGAAAATGTTTCTCTAGAAGACTTCATGGCTAATCCCCCGGACGATATGGAATGGGTGGACGGGCAAATTGTGGAGAAACATGGCATGACAGCAAAACACAGTCTAATTCAATCCAAACTCGATTATTCTTGGAGAAGTTACAAGATATCTAGCGGACAAGGCGGCGAAGTTTATACAGAAGTTCCTTGTCGTACTGACAGGCGAGTGCGCCGTCCTGATGTAGCTTATCTGACTCCTGAACTTGTTGCTCAATATGGCGATGTTCCTACTTTGCCTCAAAGTCCGCCGTTAATTGCTGAAATAGTTTCTCCTACTGATATTGCGGAAGAAATATTTCTGAAAGCACAAGAGTATTTAGATTCGGGTTGTCTGGAAGTTTGGATTGTTTTTCCAGAAAGTCGCTGGATAATGATAATGACTCAAACTCAAAAGTTAACTTTTAACTTGGGTTCTACAGTCAGCACTCAGCTAGTGCTGCCGGGTTTTAGTGTGGCGGTTGATGAGTTGTTGGCTTGAAGGCAAAAAATTAATTAGGTATAAGTGCTTTGTGGCACAGTTCCGCCGTGAGGTTTGTAATAATTTGTGAAAAAGTCATTGACAAAATGCCACTCGCTCGCCCCAGCCAAGTAATAAAAAAATTATCAATAAAAAATGCAGTTGTAAAATTGCAAAAAAGCACAAATAGCGGTAAAATACTGATTGCTTTGTTTCCAAATCTAGCGTAAATTCCAATTGGGGAATTAAAACCAATAATTGATATATGTCTAAGACTTACACTGTTGAATTGATCCACCAAGGCACTACCTATACCGTAGAAGTACCCGAAGATAAACAAATTCTTCGCGCCGCCAACGCCGCCGGCATTGAGTTGCCGAGTTCATGCAATGCGGGGGTTTGTACTACTTGCGCTGCTAAAATTATTGAGGGTCAAGTCGATCAAGTTGATGGCATGGGCGTTAGTCCCGAACTTCAGGCAGAAGGTTATGTGTTGCTGTGCGTTGCTTATCCCCGATCAAACTTGAAGATAGAAACAGAAAAAGAAGACATTGTGTACGATCGCCAATTCGGTAAATCCTAGGACTAAGCTAAAATTGACCTAAGTACCGTTAGCGGTAAAACCACTATGGATCGCCCTATGACCACCCATTTCATTTCCGCAGAAGTTGACCTCCACGAGACCGCCGAACAACTGCACTCGGCTATTGAAATTGAACTGCAAAAGTACGGCGAACCGCTGCGGTGGGCAGTCACAGATGTGGATGTCGATCGGCAAAAGGCTGTGGTAGAAGGCTACGTGCTCGTGGAAGCATCCCCCGCAACATCGTGAACCCCCGCCCTTTGACAGTGGTTTTGATAGTCCCCACAGGCGTTGGAGCGTCGATTGGTGGGTTTGCAGGAGATGCGCTGCCCGTGGCTAGGGCGATCGCCCAAATTTCTGATACCCTGATCACTCACCCCAACGTCCTCAACGGCGCTCAACTTTATTGGCCGATACCTAACGCTCTCTACGTTGAAGGTTACGCCCTTGACAAATTTGCTGCCGGATGCTGGGGACTGCAACCAGTACATCAAAATCGCATCGGCTTAATCCTAGATTCCGCGATCGAACCAGAATTGCAGTTGCGCCACTTGCAAGCGGCTGATGCAGCGAGAGCTACATTGGGTTTGAATATAACTGATTGTGTTTTAACCGATCGCCCTCTGCAGGTAGAATTGCGTATTTCTGAATCAGGGGCATCCTGGGGGACGATCGGCAATCCCGACAGTTTATTGCGCGCTGCAGAAAAATTAATCACACAAGCAAGAGTAGAGGCGATCGCAGTTGTGGCCAGATTTCCCGACGATGAAGGCAGCCTCGCCCTCGAAAACTACCGCCGCGGCAAAGGAGTTGACCCCCTCGCCGGCGCGGAAGCTGTCATCAGCCACCTCGTCGTCAGGACGTTTAAAATCCCCTGCGCCCACGCCCCCGCGCTTTCCCCACTTCCCCTCGATCCGCACCTGTCCCCGCGATCGGCTGCTGAAGAAATCGGCTATACTTTCCTACCTTGCGTCCTTGCCGGCCTCAGCAAAGCTCCCCAATTTGTCACTCCTACTGTGGGACAGGCATCTTGCCTGTCACAGTTTGTCACTCCTACTGTGGGACAGGCATCTTGCCTGTCACAGGTATTGGGCGGGCAAGATGCCCGCAGGCAGCTATTGGGCGGGCAAGATGCCCAACCCCTACTCCCCACAAGAGAGAACTTCGCAAACAGGCGAGATTTCGAGTCCCAGGGTTTGTGGGCAGATCGAGTCGATGCGGTGGTGATACCCGCCACAGCCTGCGGTGGCAGTGCTATTCTGAGTTTGAGCGGGCGATCGTCCGTGCAAATCATCGCTGTCGGGGACAACAAAACCCAGATGCAGGCGACTCCAGAAAAACTCGGAATCAAAGCTTTGCAGGTAAACTCATATTTAGAGGCGATCGGAGTTTTGGTCGCTTTGCGAGCCGGCATCAGTCCAGCTTCCTTGGGTGCAGACATCTCCTCCCTGCGTTGTTTGTCTGACTCAACAAAACAAATCTAAAATCTCAAACCTCCAATCTAAAAGTGATTAAGTGGCAGAAAAAATTCCCGAAAACCCTGAAATTGAACCCTTGACGCGCACCCAAGTTTTAGTAGCAATGGGCGTGACAGCAATTATGTTGCTGGCGGTAGCTAAATTGTGGTTGCTATTTGGATCGGTATCGCTTTTGCCAGTCAAATTGATAGGAATCGACTTGCTCAACGGATGTGCGATCGGATTGGCAATTACAGGCGGTAGTGCGATCGTTTATCAACTCTGGCCCGGTTATCGCCGGAGTGCGGATGTTTACTTGGAAGTAGTGCTCAAACCTTTGTTTTGGCCTGATTTAATTTGGCTGGGACTCCTGCCGGGACTTAGCGAAGAATTGCTATTTCGAGGCGTGATGCTGTCTGCTTTAGGATTGAATGTTACCAGTTTAGTTTTATCGAGTTTTTGTTTCGGCATTCTGCACTTGGGAACCCTGGATCAGTGGCCTTATGCTGTTTGGGCAACGGCTGTCGGATTGCTGTTGGGTTACAGCGTTTTAGCTACTGGGAATTTGTTAGTGCCAATTACGGCTCATATCTGCACGAATTTGATTTCTAGCTGTGTTTGGAAGTGGGAACACAATCTCGTGAAGCGTTAGCTCGATCGCAATTCCAAAGTGATTGAAATCGCGCCTGGGCGGAATATATAGCAATAAATGCCAAGGCGCAAGGGGGTTTTGAGATTGAAGGAACCGCGAAGACGCGAAGGGCGCGTTCGGCGAAGCCGTTCCCGAAGGGTAGGGAGAGAAAGAGTTTACAGAGGTGAAAAGGTTTTAACCGCCGAGTTTTATCTGTGTTAAGGCAGTTTGTAGCTGCTCGATCGCACAATCAATTGACCTTGACTGGGGTTGCGGCTGAAGATAAAAGCTCCTTCTTGAGTTTCGCCACTTGACAAAAAATCAATTTGTTGATCGCCGGATTCTACAACTTCACCGTTGACGCGCAATTCGGCAATAATTTGCACAGACTCTGCCGTTTCGCCGCCCGTGTTAGTTACTGCAAACGGCACGTAAAATTGCCCTTGAGTTTCGCGAATAGGCGTGTTGCGAGTGAGAGAAATAACCGGAGGTTCCTGCTTTTTAGTCACCCAGTTGTAGAGTACAAGCCCGGTGAGGGAAAAGAGGATCGAGCAGGCGATCGCAAATGTCACCCATTCAGCAGGACTTCTTTTTTGTTGTTGTTCGTTATTACTTTGACTCATACCGCCAACCTCCCCGCCGCGCCCCCAATAGTCGCCGGCAATCCCAATACTAACGTATAGTTCAACCAAATCGACCACGGATCGTCAAAACTGAGTTTGTGGAAGAAAAACATCATAAATGCAGAAGCCGCCAGCGACACTAAATAGGCCATGACAGTTTCGCTGAGGGGACGCTGAAAAACCCCTTGCTGCTGCTGTCGTTTTGCTTGATAAGTAAAGCCTGCTACAAATACAATACCGTAGGAAATTAGCAGCGAAGCGGCGATAATTGCTAATTGCCTAGGTGGCGAAATACCTGCCGCTAGCATGGGAATTTCGTCAGTTGGGGCGATGTTGAAAGCAATGATCATCGCGCCGATTAAAGTAGCGCCGATATCTGCTACAGTTGCATTAATGGTAGGTTCCTGTTCACTGTCTGAACTTTGATAGCGATCGCCGCTCAAGAAACCGTTGGCCAGGGCTACTCCCAAGGCAAACGGCAGGCCTTCAAAGATGATTTTCCCCAAAGTTTCTTGCAGCGGAGTCTCCGGAGTAATTTCCCTGAGCAAAAACAGGACAAAAGCCGCGCAGACAATGCCAATGGCGATCGCTTCTACGGTATCGATTGCAGCATCTAGCCAGCGGATGTCCTTAGTTTTGCGAAAACCTTCTGTGCGAGTCAGCAAGAAAACGACGATAAAGGTAGTTGCGATCGCGATCGACATTTCCGCTGGTGTAGTATGCGAACCGATCCACCAAACCTCCATCGTATAAAGCAGCGGAATTCCGAACAAAAAGCCGCCAGATGCACCTCGAATGATGTCGTTTAGTTCCTTTGACCACTGATTTTTACGTTTTTTTGATTTTTTCATTGGTGATTGAAAACGAACCTCAAAAGATTGGCAATTAAATATTTTTTGATTTTTTAAACCTGCTTAGATAGAATACCATATTTGTTGTATTCTTTCTCTAACTTGTGCCAAATCATCAGGGATTAATATTCCCAGTCTGCGTTCAAATAAACTTTTTTGTAATGTGTTCAGTTTATGTAAGCGAACCGCTGAAGGTCGATTTAATCCTGCTTGTTGCCATTCCCGAATTTCTACATCAAAAGTTGTGCGAGGGATTTGACTGGTTATCTTGGCAACAATCATATTTTCATCTCCTGTGTCCAACAGTACCAAACCAGGACGGCGTTGAGTTTCGGCGGCACCCGCAAACAAGAATGCAACTAGAACTAATTCTCCAAGCTGATAATTAGTCATAGCTCAAATCTCATCGTAAATTGCGTCTTCTTCACTGCAATCACCAAAGAATTGTTCGGTGGCAAGACGATGCCAAGCAGCGTTTTCCTCTTCTTCATCTTGTGTGTCAGTTGGTTCTTTCACCAGAACAATAACTCGGACTTCTTGGTTAACTGCCAAGTATTTTAAGAGAGTATCGGGAAATTCTATTTTCCCTTCATCTGTGACTTTTGCGGGAAACTCGTAGGCTTTCATGGTAGGTTTGAATCTGTATTTAACAAAATTATGTTAAGGCAGTTATAGTGCCAGTTTAATCTCAGAATACTCTCCCAAAGCTTCGTTGACAACAATCAGTTTTCCTTGACTATCCGCCCCTAATTGTTGATTGGCATTGAGTAATTCAATTCCATAAATAGTACCGTCTGGGGCAATGTCCACATTCATTTGATCGCTAACCTGGATAGTGTTTACCTGTGCGGTTTTTTCTTTCAGGTATATATAAGCTACGTTGTATCTCGGATCGTAAGTCAGTTTCACGGGAACCTCCTGCTCAAAAGAATTTGACAATTACAGTAATAATCATCCAGTCTTCGCCTTCTGGGGCTGCGATCGCCTCCACTTTCTTCATAGCATAAACTTTTCCCTGCCACTCAGCATTGAAGGAAAAGTTGCGCCTAAATCCGGTTCTGCCAAATTGAGCTGGAAAAGTGGTGCCACTTTCAACAGTAGCAATTACTTCGGCCTCAGTTGCACCTCGCTCAATCAATCGTGCTTGAGCATGGGGATGTAATCTAACGCTCACGTTGCTAAGTAGTTAAGTAGGTCGGCGCAAAAAAACCGAACTATGTTAAGATAAGTAAACAAAAAGAATATATCTACTGAGGTAACTC
>NZ_JAUBSH010000073.1:0-35045 GCF_036704705.1 Microcoleus sp. K1-B1
TTCCTTCTTCCTTCTTCCTTCTTCCTTCTTCCTTCTTCCTTCTTCCTTCTTCCTTCTTCCTTCTTCCTTCTTCCTTCAGAAGCCTTCCACATTGTCAGACAATAGAAAGCCAAAGTAATCGCCGCAGTGAGGGGATAGTCGAGTAAAAATTGCAAGCGCAGCCCATAAAGCCCCGGTAACAAAACGCAAATTGCAGCGGCCCACAAACCGACTTGCCGATTAAACAGTTGGACGCCCAGACTGTAGACTGAGGCGAGGAGAATTGCACTAAATAATAAATGAACGAGGGTTGCCCGATCGCCCCCAGTACCGAAAACCTGAAGAAACGGAACGGTTAAGATGTATGCCAAGGGCGGAATTTTCGTCGAAAGCAGCCAGAAGTTTGTCCACCACTCCCCGGAAAACCACTGAGGATGCTGCAACGCCTGCAAGTATTTCAGGGTGCTAGTCAGGTAGTCTGCTTGATCCCACGCCGGGACAGATCGATCGAGGGCAAACCAGAGGCGATCGCTAATTGCCCCCAGCAGCCAAATTATGCCTAAGACAAGCAGACTCTTGCCCTCGCTGTCCCGATGTTGCTGTGCCATTGCGATTCTTGGATTTTAGGTTGCAGCTTTTAGCTTACAGGCGGGCGGTTCCGGGCGATCGAAAATTAATTGAGAAAAGTGCTTGCTAAATTCTGTATGTGTCTGCTAAGATAGTAAAGCGCGAAAAAACAAGCCGGGATAGCTCAGTTGGTAGAGCAGTGGACTGAAAATCCACGTGTCACGAGTTCAAGTCTCGTTCCTGGCATCGCAAAGCCCTCACAAAGTTGAGGGCTTTTTTTTGTTTAGGCACTTGCTCCTCGGAGAATCCAGATCTTTGGGCCTTTTTTCTAATTAACACTCATAGTGTGTAGATTTAAAGCGTTTTTTCAATTTAACACTCATAGTGTGTAGATGTAAAACACTTATAAGCTTTATATTTTTGGCGTGACAGAAAATTATCAGCTTAAAATATTTGGCGAACAGGTTCGGAAATTGAGAAAAGCTAGGGGGCTAAGCCAAGAGGAGTTAGCTGAACTAGCAGAACTGCATCGAAATTACATTGGCGGCATAGAACGTGGCGAGAGAAATGCCGCTCTTCTGAATATTGTGCGTCTAGCTAAAGCTTTGGAAGTACCGCTAAGCAAATTGTTGGAGGGGATAGAGTAAATGACTTCACCTTATGCGGGGCTTGCCACAGAAGATTGGGCACTAAAAACGCGGGAACTGATAGAGATACATCCACTTACCCCCAACGAAATATATGAAGTAGTAATTCAAGTCTGGCGAGAAATATTTGAATCTAATTTTACCAGCAAAAACTATAAAATAGGTGTAGATTTATTTCCCCGCCCCCAAATTATGGGATACTTTTTGCACGAACTCATCCCATTAGAATTGACTAGGCGATACCCAGAAGTTTGGCGTCGCGAAGAAAATGCTACTGAAAAAGATCTGGTCTGTCTTCTAGATGATTGCTTCTCGATCGAGATTAAAACTTCTTCAAGTAATCGTAATACATATGGAAATCGCAGTTATACTCAACTAAGCACTACTGGTATAGCAGGAAAGAAGAATAAATCGGGCTATTATCTTGTTGTTAATTTCCAGAAATTCAACACAAACATTCAAGGCTCACAACTACCGCAGATTAATTTAGTCAGATTTGGATGGTTAGACCGAGAAGATTGGCAAGGTCAAGCCGCTGCAACTGGGCAACAAGTGAAATTAAGTCCTGCTGTTGAACGTTATAAATTGCTGCAATTACCAACTTTAGAATAAAGATAACTGTGCTTCTCTGAGTTCCTTGTCCCTCAAAAAATTATCTATTCTATTAGCCACAATCTCACAGTAATCAGCCCTAATTTCAAAACCAATAACTTGTCGCTGCAAACCCAGAGCCACAATTGCTGTAGTCCCGGAACCCATAAACGGATCTAAAACAATGTCGTTTAAATTCGATGCAGACTTGATGATGCGATCGACAACAGCAACAGGAAATTGAGCGGGGTGAGGCGTGCGTTCTTTTGAAGCTCGGTTTTTCCCCGACGTAACTTTTGGGAACTGCCAAACATCCGTCGGATTTTTGCCTTTTAAGTTGACTTTAATCTTGCCGTTCTTTTTCTGATTCGGATATTTCACATTTGGATCGCGCACTTCATCCAAATTAAATGTATACTTGTCTTGATTTTTCACATACCAAAGAAACTTTTCATTGCGCGGTGAAAAGAACTTGCTGCCCGCAACTCCCGCGCCGTAGTTCCAGACAACTTCTTGAATCAGATAAAAAGGCACTTTGTCCCAAAGCAGGTAGGAAATTGGAATGGCTTTTGCCCGATCGCGAATTGACAAATAACCTAAATTTAGCCAAAACGCTCCTCGATCGATCGTTACCCGGTAAACCTCCGCTATCCACTGCTCGCACCAGTTTAAATACTCATCTAACCCCAAAGATTTTTCGTACTCTTTGCCGATGTTATAAGGCGGGCTGGTAACGGTTAAATCTACAAATTGATCGGGTAGCAACTTCAGAGCTTCCAAACAATCCATGTTATAAATTAGGCAATTAGGAGCTTGGAAGTACGGTTTACCTAAAATATTCGCGATCTCAGTCAAGCTCATGAAATATTAGGGAGCTATTTTGTTGACAAGATGCAATAATTATAGTAAGTGACTTGAGAAATATTGTCAAACTCATCTGGATTGGGCGATCGCCCTGTCGGAAACAAAAGGTTACAATCACAAATAGATTCTATTTCCATAACATTACTGTTTATAGCTTGAACTTCTCAGTGCCAAATAACAACACCTCAACTCAATCCTTTCAATTTGACTCAATTGACAGCGCCCTGGCAGACCTCAAAGCAGGTCGCCCCCTGGTAGTAGTCGATGACGAAAATCGCGAAAACGAAGGCGATGTGATTTGTGCCGCCCAATTCGCCACCCCCGACAACATCAATTTTATGGCCGTGAACGCGCGGGGTTTGATTTGTCTGGCTTTGAGTGGGGAAAGGCTCGATCGCCTGGAATTGCCCCTCATGGTCAGCAAAAACACTGACAACAACCAAACAGCCTTCACCGTCAGCATCGATGCAGTCAACGGCGTCAGTACCGGCATCTCCGCCGAAGACCGGGCGCGCACCATCCAAGTAGCCATCCACCCGGACACCAAACCTCAAGACTTGCGCCGTCCCGGTCACATTTTCCCCCTGCGGGCGATCGACGGTGGCGTCCTCAAACGCGCCGGTCACACCGAGGCCTCGGTTGACCTCGCCAGACTCGCGGGCCTGTATCCCAGCGGCGTCATCTGCGAAATTCAAAACCCCGACGGTTCGATGGCGAGGTTGCCGGAATTAATCGAGTACGCCAAAACCCACAACCTTAAAATAATCAGTATTGCTGACTTAATTAGCTACCGACTCAAGCACGATCGATTCGTCCGCCGCGAAACCGTCGCCAAATTGCCCACTCAATTCGGCGAGTTTATGATTTACGCCTACCGCGACACCCAAGACAACTCAGAACACGTTGCTATTGTCAAGGGCGACCCGGCAGAATTTAAAGACAAACCCGTGATGGTGCGGGTGCATTCCGAATGCCTGACCGGCGATGCTTTGGGTTCCCTGCGCTGCGACTGCCGGATGCAACTGCAAGCGGCACTGAAAATGATCGAAAATGTCGGTTCTGGCGTCATAGTTTACTTGCGCCAAGAAGGTCGGGGTATTGGATTGGTAAATAAACTAAAAGCTTACTCGTTGCAAGATTTGGGATTCGATACAGTCGAAGCCAACGAGCGTTTGGGATTTCCCGCCGACTTGCGGAACTACGGCGTCGGAGCACAAATGCTCAACGATTTGGGAGTTAAAAAAATTCGGTTGATTACCAACAACCCGCGCAAAATTGCAGGGTTGAAAGGTTACGGGATTGAAGTAGCCGATCGCGTCCCCTTACTAATTGAAGCCACAGATTACAACTCGATCTATCTGGCAACAAAAGCCGAAAAACTCGGTCATATGCTACTGCAAACTTATTTAGTAACAGTGGCGATTCAGTGGAACGAAAAAGCAGAAGGAAAAGAGGAAGATTCTGCCATTCAAAATCGGTACGAACACCTCGAAAAACTGCGGCATTTGGCGGCTAACCAGCACTTGCTGCTGCAAGAAGAAGCGCGACCGGTGGGTATAGCCCTTTTCGGAGAAGGCTCCCTCATCGTTCACCTCGGCTTCGATCAAGCCGGACTCGCAGCCCCCGACTGGTACTCGGAGGTAAACCATCCTTACGTCAAGGCGATCGGCCAAATTCTGGGCGAAATCAGCACTGAGCCGAATTTGCAAACATTAGAATTCATGGTTTCCTCCGGTGGAGATCCGCTCAAAACCCTGCAAGTCCAGCTCGATCGCGAGACATTCCCTTTGTCGGAATTAACCGGAATTTGCGATCGGCTCGAACCTCAAAAAATCTACAGTTTTGCTCCTCTTCCCTGAAGGCAGAAGGTAGAAGCCAACCCCCCCTACCCCAGCAGGGGGGTTGGCAGAAGCCAATAAAAACTCTGAATTTCAGAATAATACTTGTTGATAAGCTGTTACGCATTCAAATTGGAAATTCTGGACAGGCTAGAAGCCCGTCCCACAAGAGTTTTATTGATTTTTGACACACAGTTTAAATGTAGAACAGCTTACCAGCATCTTCCTTTCGTCAGAAAGCAGCCACCAATACAAACAGTGAATAACAATGTTAATTGCAGTCTAACAAGTCGATGTAGCGAACAATTGAGAGAGAAGCTTCGAGGCACATTTATCTTATTAAGCAGTATTAATACTCATTAAATTATTCACTAGGACTTTTAGTTAATGTTGATTTTTTTAGACATTGATGGTGTACTTATTCCTGACAGAAGAAATGGATCGAGTTTGCAAACTGATATAATGAAATTTAATTCCGATTGCCTTAATCACTTTGAAAATGTCCTCCGTTCCTATCCTAATGCGCGAGTAGTAATTTCATCATCTTGGAAAGAAATATTCCCCTTCGAGGTAATCCCGCCATTGTTTTCACCAGATATCGCTATCCGTATTATCGGATACACCCCTTTTCTAAACCCCAAAAATATTCACCAACACAAATATTTACGACACCAGGAAGTTCTTGAGTATCTTCGACAAAATCAAGCAGAAAACTCACCTTGGGTAGCCATTGACGATATTCCAGAACACTATCCGCCAGATGCGCCAGTTGTGGCTATTGATGATTACAATGGTTTTGACCAGAACTCAGCAAAGGTACTTTCAGAATATCTAACTTGATTTCAAAGGTTAGGAAAAAAGTACCGGAATAGAGAGGGTAAGGAACCCCACGCTTAAAAGCGGGGGCTTTCAAGACAGTCCGGCTCTGTGAGCGGGATTGAACCGTAAGCCCAAACCTTACCAGAGACAGGATCAGACCTACGTTTTTTGAGTCACGATACCGGAAAATGCGACGCTAGTTTTCCGCTCTATCGCTGAGAGTTAAACAGGCCTAATGGGGTTAAACCAGTGCTTTCAGCCTAACAAGCTCACTAAACATTCTCGAAGCGAACATTACCCCGAAAGGGAGATTGAGGTAACCATACCTCACCGGAGAGGCAACCCGACCTCTCCAACCCCGAAAGGGGATTCAAGGCGACGGTCGTCGCAGCCGCCTTCCTCCCCATGCCTAAAGTCAGGGGCTTCCCGCTCGTTTTTTTGGTGAATTTGACATGGAAATGAACGTTGGTGACTTTCTGCACCGACTCGATCTCAGGGGACAAGCACTTAAAGGCACCAACCTTGGCGGTGCGGAACTCCGGGGAGCCAACCTCCGAGGCACGGATCTCCGAGAAACCAACCTCAGCGGCGCTATGCTCAGGTATGCAGACCTGATTGAAGCCGACCTCAGCGGCGCTAATCTCAGCGGGGCGGATTTAGCTGAATCATTTCTTAATTTAGCTAACCTCACTAGAGCTGATTTGACTGGTGCTGTCCTCCGAGAAGCTAATCTCGTAGGAGCCGAATTCACGGGCGCCAACCTCAAACAAGCAAGTTTGATCAAGGCTAATTTAGTAGGAGCAAATCTCCACGAAGCCAACTTAACCAGAGCCAACCTTAGCGGGGCGGATTTACGCGGTTCTCAGTTGAGCGGCGCCATTTTAGACAAGGCCGTATACAACAACCGGACTATCTTTCCCGAAGATATTGATCCGGGTGCAATGGGGGCATTTTTGCTAGCTCCCAATGCTTCGCTCCCTGGCTTAAATCTGGCGATGGTAGATTTGACCGAAGCCGATTTAAAAGGAGCCGATTTGCGGCGGACAAACTTATACAAAGCTATTTTATTTGGCGCCAAACTCGATCGGGCAAACTTAGCAGGAGCCAACCTCAGCGCAGCGGACTTGAGGGAAGCTAGTTTGAGCGGCACGATTTTGGAGAAAGCAGTTTACAGCAACAAGACTTTGTTTTCAGAAGGCATTGACCCCGCTCTGGGCGGAGCTTATTTAATTGCTCCCAATGTATCGCTGCAAGGGGTAAATTTAACCGGAGCCGACTTAAACGGTTCAGATTTAAGCGGAGCTAATTTGAGCGCTTCTAACTTAACTTCGGTAAATCTCAAAAATGTAGACCTCAGCAGAGCTAGCTTAAAAAAAGCTTACCTCAAAGGTGCAAACTTGGAGGGAACTGATTTAAGAGGAGCCGATTTAAGCGGCGCAATTTTACACCAAGTAAACTTGAGTTCTGCTGACCTCCGGGGTGTAGACTTAACAAGGGCTGACCTCAGCGGCGCTAATTTAAAGGATGCCGATTTGAGGGAGACAGATTTCACCGGAGCTACTTTGCTGTTCGCTAACTTAAGCGGGGCCGACTTGAGAGGTGTAGACTTGACAAAAGCTGACCTCAGCGGCGCTAAGTTAAACGAAGCTGATCTCCGAAAAGCAGATTTGATGAGAGTAAATTTGGAGGGAGCAGATTTAAGTGAGGCCGACTTGAGCGATGCTCATTTATTCCGAGTTAATCTCAGAGGTGCTAACCTGAAAGGTACTAACCTCAAAGGCGCAAGTTTAAAAGGGGTATTTTTGACTGACGCTTATTTGAGCGAAACGGATTTGACCGATCTAGATCTGAGTCCGACTTTTTTTGAATTGCCACTAGAATCGGAATGGTAATTAGTTGACTGTTAACAATCAAAAATCTACAATCAAAACTCGCCCAGGGAAAATTACTCGATTATTAACAATCTAAAATCTAAAATCTAAAATCTAAAATGGATCGACCGTTAGGCTCTGTTATTCAAGGTTCCCTGAGCAAGGGATTAGAAGTGCGACTGCACGCCGATGTTTCGGTGGAAGATATGAGGGTGGGGAAATTTCTAGTAGTGCGGGGGGTGCGATCGCACTTTTTCTGTATGCTCACCGACGTGTCTCTGGGAACTTCTAGCGCCCGGATTTTATCGAATCCTCCCAATCCCGACGACGATTTTCTGCTCGCAGTGCTAGCAGGTAGCAGCACCTACGGTACGATCGAACTGTCGCCGATGTTGATGTTGACTGCAGAACGAGAAAAACAGCAGGCAATTTTCGACCCGACGAAAAACGGCGGAGTTCGCGAGAACAAGCTGGCGTTAGGAAATTTGGCTTCTTTTGAGTCACAAACGGGTGCGGATATTGAGTTGCTGCCGGTTAAAACTATTCCCAGCCACTTTTCGCAGGTGTTTGATGCCAAAGAAAGTGATTTTAGGGCAGTTTTTGGCTGGGAAGATGACCCGTATCGCCGCAATTTTGCGATCGGCAAACCGATTGACATGGACGTTGCTGTGTGCTTGGATTTAGACCGATTTGTGGAACGCAGCAACGGCGTTTTTGGCAAGTCGGGAACGGGAAAATCTTTTCTGACGCGCTTGCTATTGTCGGGAATTATTCGCAAGCAAGCTGCGGTTAATCTAATTTTTGATATGCACTCGGAGTACGGGTGGGAAGCAGTTTCGGAAGGGAAACAGTTCAGCACTGTTAAAGGTTTGCGGCAGTTGTTTCCCGATAAAATGCAGATTTATACCCTCGATCCAGAATCGACTAAACGCCGGGGAGTCCGCGACGCTCAAGAGTTGTTTTTGAGTTTCGATCAAATTGAAGTGGAAGACATCGCGCTGGTGCAGCGCGAGTTAAATTTGTCGGAAGCTAGTATCGAAAATGCGATTATTTTGCGAAATGAGTTGGGAAGTGGTTGGATCAACAAGTTGCTGGAAATGACCAACGAAGATATCCAAATGTTTTGCGAAGAAAAGCGGGGAAATAAGTCTTCGATTATGGCTTTGCAGCGCAAATTAGAGCGACTGAATGATTTGAAATACATTCGCCAACGCTGTCCAAAAAATTATGTAACTGAAGTTTTACAGTGTTTGGATGGTGGAAAAAATGTAGTAATTGAGTTTGGTTCGCACTCGGATTTGCTGTCGTATATGTTGGCTGCAAATGTGATTACTCGCCGCATTCACCAAGCTTACGTGCGGAAAGCTGAGAAGTTTTTGCAGAGCAAAAATCCGTGCGATCGCCCGCAGCCATTGGTGATTACCATTGAAGAAGCTCACCGCTTTCTCGATCCGGCGATCGTGCGATCGACTATTTTCGGTACGATCGCCAGAGAAATGCGAAAATACTTTGTCACCCTGCTGATTGTAGACCAGCGTCCCTCCGGCATCGACGCAGAAGTCATGTCGCAAGTCGGAACGCGCATCACAGCTTTGTTAAACGATGATAAAGACATCGATGCTATTTTTACCGGCGTTTCGGGAGGGCAGAGTTTGCGTTCAGTTTTGGCAAAACTCGACTCCAAACAGCAAGCATTAGTTTTGGGGCACGCCGTACCCATGCCCGTAGTCGTGCAAACTCGCCCCTATGACGAGCAATTCTACAGAGAAATCGGGGATATTGACTGGCAAGAAATGCCCGATGAACAAGTATTTGCCGAGGCAGAATCTGCTAAAATGGATTTGGGATTTTAACAACAGATTAAACCCTTATAAAATCCCTCTTTATCAGCGTTAATCTGCGTGCATCTGCGGTTAAAAAAATCTAATTCCTATGTTTTAATAATTAATTCAACGCGGCGGTTTTTCTCCCTCCCCACCGGGTTGTCTGAGCCGTCTAAATTATTATTAGGAGAAATCGGTTTAGTTTTGCCGTACCCTTTGGTTTGCATTCGGGTATTCTGCACCTTGAAAACGTTGATAAAATAATATTTTACCGCTGCGGCTCGCTTCTGGGAAAGTTCTAGATTATAGGCATTTTCTCCTTTGTTGTCGGTGTGTCCGTTGATGAATATTTGGGCGTTTTTGTAATGTCTCAGCAGCAGATTGATCTTGGTGAGAGTGGGTTTAGCTTGGGCGCGGACGTTATATTTGTCAAAATCAAATAAAATAGTTTCGGGCACATTAATTCTGATGCCTTCAGGTACTTTTTCGGCGTTCAACTCTGTTTCAATGTTTTTGACAGTCTCGGTTGTTATTTGAGTTGGTAGCTGCTCCTCTGTCGCAGTTTGATTAGCGGTGATATTCTCAATTTTTACTGTAGTCTGAGCAATAATTTCAACTTTTACTGTAGTTGGAGTAATTGGTATTACTTCTAAGGTTGTAATTGCTGTTGATTCTGATTCAACAGGATCGACTTTAGCGGATTTACTGGCAGCCAACTGAGAGGATGAGGTCGCGAAAAGCAATGATGATATTATCGTAGTATTAATCAGTCTAATTAGCTTTTTCATTTCTCAATTACCTCTTAATTGGAATATAGAAGCTGATACCTGAACATTGTGGAATTTCTTTTCCATTTTTTCCCTCAGAAGAGCAAGGGAAACTTGACTTTAGCCACAGGTGAGTAGCTCCGGGTGCTAACCAACCTACGAATACAAACTGCCCTTTGAGCGTAGTGCCTGGTTTAATCATAATTTCGGTATTATTAGAGGGAGGTAATAAATTATATCGGACGTTATAGGATTTGTTGTCTTCGAGATACATACCATCTTTAACGTTAAGCTTGACAACTTCCTTACGACCATTTGTGATCGCCATAGTCACTATAATGCTATTTTCACCAAAGGTAATTTGGGTCAGCCGTCCCCAGAGTTGGTTAGTGATAACCCGGAGGTCGTAAGTTTGCGTAGGTGGCAGGAAATTTGTAGGTTTCTGGGCAACATCTAAACTCGTTTGAGTCGGACTTGGTTTTGGAGATTGAGTCTGAATTGGCGTAGGAGTTGGATTATTGGGTGCGGGCGATGCGGCGGGTTCTTGTGCTATTGGTGTTTGAACGGGAGGTGAAATTGATGGAGTTTGAATTGGCGTAGGAGTTGGGATATTGGGTGCGGACGACGCGGCGGGTGCTTGTGCTAATGGGTTTTGCACACAGGCGACACACACCAGCGATAGTAATGCTAATTGTGGTGGGAAATTTTTAGCTTTCATTGCAGCACCCGATCGAGCTTTTGTGCTAATTTTAATAGAGAGTGGTAGCTTTTGTTGCGGGTTGAATCTAGCCTGGAGAATTACATGAGCTACAAAGTGCGCGCGTGCGTAGCTATCCCGTAGGGAATCGCCCTTAAAGTCTCTTTAACTAGAAATTGCGATCGAACGTCAAAAAAATTAGGCCCCAGCTTTCAGTCAGAAGCTTTTCCCCTTTCACCCCCTCACCCCTCATCCCTAAGTGCCCAAAATTTGCATAAGCTTAAACTTGATGGAGATGATGGAGCCTAGGGGCACAATGAAAGTCAAACAGGGCAACAGCCAGCCTTTATACACCTTGTCGTTACTCGTAGCAGAATTGGATTAGCATATTTAAATCAAAATGTCAATAAATATTTTAAACAGTTACTGGCATCTAATACGGCGATCGAGTTCGGTTATCTCGCATCCCACCATCTAGGCAGCGAGAAAATTTCAAGCGATGATGGAACAGAGAGCAAAACAAAGCCCTCGAATTGCATGAGTCTGTTTGCATGAGTATTGTGAAGTTGAGTGGCAGTTAAAACTAACAGGGAATTCAAAACCTTAAGGAAAAATGTAGAATCTTGACCTTAAGACAGAGGTTTTTACTCTTTACGATCCTCAAAATTGGGAATAATATTGAGAAAACTAAACTCTTGCTTCACTTCGCCTTAAACTAGCCGTTAAAGCTAGCGAGCTACCGAAAATCGACCGCGATTACTGGAAAATCAAGCACAAAAGTAATCCCAAACAAAAAGCTTCTACCGATCGTCACCGATAAACAAGAGGGGAAACATCCCCTTTGTCGCAGTCTTTATCCCACTTGTAAAAGTGGGACAGGGTATCACCAACTTTTTATCTGTTGTTACAAGGAGTGCAATACTCACCCATGTCCACCACAACCCCCAAAAACAAAACAGTGAAAGCCGATCGCATGGGCAGCCGGCCATACTCCTCAACGGATACGGTTCGTACCTATCTGCACGAGATCGGTCGCGTACCCCTGCTAACCCGAGAAGAAGAAATTGTTTTCGGGAAGCAGGTGCAGCAAATGATGAAATTAATCGAAGCAAAACAAGCACTTGCTAAAGAATGGCAGCGGGATCTGACGAATCAAGAGTGGGCTGCCGAAATGGAGTTGACCGAACCTGAACTTAGCCGGATCTTACACATAGGGCGGCGGGCAAAGCAAAAGATGATTGAAGCCAATTTGCGGCTAGTAGTGGCGATCGCCAAAAAATACCAGAAACGCAATATGGAATTCTTGGATTTAATCCAAGAAGGCACCCTCGGTTTAGAACGAGGAGTCGAAAAATTTGACCCGATGCGGGGATACAAATTTTCCACATACGCCTACTGGTGGATTCGGCAAGCAATTACCCGCGCGATCGCCCAACACGCCCGCACAATTCGATTGCCAATTCACATCACCGAAAAACTCAACAAAATCAAAAAAGTGCAGCGGGAACTCACCCAGCAGTTGGGCCGGTCTCCCTCCCCCGGAGAAATTGCCGCCGCTTTGGAACTGCACCCTTCCCAAATTCGGGAATACCTGCTGATGGCAAGACATCCAGTTTCTTTGGACTTGCGGGTAGGAGACAACCAAGATACCGAACTGCAAGAACTCTTAGAAGACGAAACGGCATCTCCAGACAACTACATTACCTCGGAATTACTGCGGCAAGACCTCAATACTTTGATATCAGAACTTACCCCCCAGCAGCGAGATGTAATAATTCTGCGCTTCGGTTTGGAAGACGGCACAGAAATGTCTCTGGCGAAAGTCGGAGAACGGTTAAATCTCAGCCGGGAACGGGTGCGGCAGCTAGAACATCAAGCCCTGGCCCACCTGCGACGCCGCCAATCTCAAGTCCGAGAATACTTGGCTAGTTAGTCACTAAAAAAGTTGAGATTTTCCCCAAAATCTCAACTTTTTTTTTCGTGTTGGCGCTGCTGGGAAGAATACTTTTATACAGTTAAAAACAAGAATGCAACTGTAGGCCAGTGTTCCAAACCCTTATGGAATAGGTCAGACCAAATTATTCAATTATTTAATATAAAATTTAAAATCTAAAATGGTATTATTTGAGGGGTCGATCGCCCGATCGGGGCGGAGGCAAAATTTGTCAAAACTAATCTTAGATTTAACTTCAGGAACCGGGCGGGCGATCGTTCCTTTAAGTTTATAGCCAATATTAAGCCAAATACCCGGTTTCTCTACAATCTTTGTGAAACTGGTACAAGAGGCGCTTGGAACCAGCTATTTTAAATTTTGGGGTCTGGAGTGGTTTTGACTTATTTGATATTGACAGGAAGTTTAGAAGCGATCGCGATCGTGCTTGCTCTCTCGCCCGGTAACTTGAGCATCGCATTTCCCGCACGCCGAGCACACGACTCGGACATCAAATCGGACGTTTTTAGCTCGCAATCTCCGCCAAATCCTGGGCCAGATACAGCTAGCACAGGTTTAGCAGATGGCATTTACCTCTACGGCCAATCGAGCCAGCCAGAGGAAATTAAACAAGAATATTTTGTATTTGAAATGCGGGAGAGTAAGGTAGTCGGCGCTTTTTACCTGCCTCGGTCTGCTTTTTACTGTTTTTACGGCACGGGCGATCGAACTCAGTTAAATTTAACAGTAGTGGACACTTACGACGGCAGTCGCTCTCCCTACTCGGTAAACCTGGAACAATATTACCCAATTTCTACCATCAGCGAGAACGATCGGCGCATCTTGGGTATTTGCAAAGAATCTCACAAACAGCAGGTGTGGGAAAAGTAGGAAACACGCGCTGCGCCACCAGTCAATCGATTTTAGATTTTAGATTTTAGATTTTAGATTTTAGATTTTAGAATTGAAGAAAGCAACCCCACTGATACATCGGGGGCGCCCGGACCAAATTGCTTTCGGTCAGGGTTCAGGAAACAGTAGTAAAATTGCTCCTGAGTTGAGAATTTCTTCGGACGGACACCACACACATGGCAAGATGAAACTGCGTCGGAAAACACTATCGATCATTGGCATTACTATCGCTGGATTGACTGGCATTCTGTATGTCGCCTCCTCAAGCATCCTCTTGGGCAGCCTGATCAAAGCAGAGGAACAAGAAGCCACACAGGTTGTCAAGGGAGTGCTCAGCGTGTTCGGGCAAACCGCCGATGACTTCAACTCGCGCTTTGCCGACTGGTCTGCCTGGGACGACACCTACGATTTTATCCAAAACCGCAACTCAGAATTCATTGACTCCAATTTAATTCCAGAAGGGCTCGCTAATATAAGAGTTAATATAGCCATATTTGTCAATACTTCTGGCAAAATAGTTTACGGTACGGGTTTAGACAGCGAAAAGCTGAAACTAACGCCTGTTCCAGAAGCATTAAAACGGCGCATTTCTCTCAGCGACCCGCTGTTGCAGCACCCCAACGCCAAAAGCAGCCTCGCTGGTATCCTGCAGCTACCGTCAGGGCCAATACTAATTACTTCCCGGCCTATTCTCACGACTAAAAGTACCGGCCCGATCCGAGGTACGCTGATCTTCGGGCGCAATTTGGATGCTGCAGGTATTGCGAAGGTTTCTAAAATTACTCGCTTGCCGCTAATCGTACACAGCGTCAATGAGGCTAGGTTGCCTGCAGACTTTCAGCAAGCGCGGGAGAAACTGTCGGAAAAAAAACCTATTTTGGTGCGTCCATTAAGCGAAGAGTCGATCGCGGGTTACGCCCTGATCCGCGATATTTACAACCAACCTGCGCTGCTATTGCGGGTGGAGATTCCCAGAGAAATATATCGGCAAGGTCAAATTAGTTTGCTGTACCTGCTGGGGTCTGTAGCGTTAGCGGGAGTTGGGTTGGTCGGCTGCACTCTGCTACTGCTAGAGCGTCTGGTGCTGTCTCGGTTGAGCGGTTTGGCGAAAGCAGTGAAGCGCGTCAGTAGCAGCCAAGACCTCTCGGTGCGACTACCGGTGACGGGCGAAGATGAGTTGTCCGACCTTGCCCATACTATCAACGGAATGTTGAGTGCGATCGCCCAAGCCGAAAGCGAACAACTTGAGGAAAAAGCCCGCTACCGAGCCGTAGTCGAGCAAGCTACAGATTGTATTTTCCTATGGGACGCTCAAACCAAACGCCTTTTGGAAGCCAATACAGCGTTTAGAGACCTGCTCGATTACAATCTTGATGCGGTTTCGCAACTAACTATTTACGATATCATCGCTTACTCTAAAGACCTAATTGACAACAATATCGAGTTACTGCTGACGGACAAACAATTCAGAATTGGCGAAGTTCTCTACCGCCGCCGAGACGGTTCCTGCGTGGATGTAGAAGTGAGCGGGAGCGTGATTTCCTACGGTGGCCGCGAGATTATTTGCACGGTTGTCCGCGACATTACTGAGCGCAAGCAAGCCGAAGCCGAACTACGAGCCTCGGAAGAACGCTACAGACTTTTGTTTAAAAATAACCCCCATCCGATGTGGGTTTACGATTTAGAAACTCTAGAATTTATAGCCGTCAATCAGGCTGCTATCCAACACTACGGCTACACTCGCGACGAATTTCTCAACATGACCGTTGCGGACATTCGTCCCCCCCAAGAGCTGCCGAAATTGCTAGCAAATATCTCCCCAGTAGATGCAGGTATTGAGTTTGCAGGTGTGTGGCAGCACCAGAAAAAAGACGGAACAATTATTGATGTAGAAATTACTTCTTATGCTCTGGTATTTGATAGCAGAAATGCTGAATTAGTGCTGGCTCACGACGTGACCGACCGCTTGCAAGCCGAGGCAGAACTCTACAAGGCAAAGGAAGCCGCAGAAGCAGCTAGTTTGGCTAAAAGTCAGTTTTTGGCTAACATGAGCCACGAACTGCGAACTCCTCTGAATGCGATTATCGGTTACAGCGAGATTCTGCAAGAAGAGGCTTTAGATTTGGGCGAAGAAACTTTTGTGTCGGATTTGGAGAGAATTCACCATTCAGGCCAGCTTTTACTTTCCTTAATTAATGATATTCTCGACTTGTCGAAGATTGAAGCCGGTCACGCGGAACTGGAATTAGAAACTTTTGACGTGTCCCAGGCAGTTCAAGATGTAGCGAGAACTGTTGAACCGCTATTTTTGCGAAACACTAATCGCCTGAATGTGGAGTGTCCTAATAATATAGGCGAATTGTATTCCGATCAAATTAAGTTTACTCAAATTTTGTTTAATTTGCTCAGCAATGCAGCTAAGTTTACTCATAAAGGAACAGTTACACTCAGCGTTGAAAGAATTAAAAATGACGATAATATTAGGGATTCGGAACAGTTAATTATTAAGTGTACGGATACGGGGATTGGGATTACTCCTGAACAGCTACAAAAGTTATTTCAACCTTTTACGCAAGCTGATGCTTCGACTACCCGCAAGTACGGAGGTACGGGTTTGGGTTTGGCAATAGCGCAGAAATACTCTCAGATGCTGGGGGGAGAAATTACTGTGAATAGCGAGTTTGGCAAGGGGTCAACTTTTACTTTAACGTTGCCAGCATAGATCGATTTTAGATTTTTGATTGGGTAAAAAGTCGTGACTATAAACAACATAAATACGGTTTGTAGTCAGGGCTTCAGTCCACTTCCATTCAGCTTTTAGGTAATTAGGACTAAACTCTTGAAAACCAACAACATTAATACTCAATACCTGCTTGAGCTTTAATCCCTTGTTCTCGGAATGGATGCTTAACTAAAGTCATTTCTGTCACCAAGTCTGCCCGTTCGATTAGCGCTGGCGGGGCGCCTCTGCCAGTTAAAATAATGTGGGTTTCTTCTGGTTTTTGGTCTAAGCCGGAAAGCACTTGCTCGACTTGCAAATAACCTAGTTTTAATGCTATATTGACTTCATCTAGAAGAACTAATTTAAATTCGGGATTGCAGATAAAGGTTAGGGATTTTTCCCAGGCTTTTTGAGCTGTTTCGATATCTCGATCGCGGTCTTGCGTGTCCCAGGTAAAGCCTTCTCCCATTGCGTGGAATTCTAGCTGTTTTTCCCAGAGTTGAAAAACCGCTTTTTCTGCGGGTTCCCAAGCTCCTTTGATAAATTGTACTATAGCGACGCGGTATCCGTGACCGAGCGATCGTACAACCATTCCCAAAGCGGCCGTGGTTTTGCCTTTACCGTTACCCGTATTGACTATAATTAAACCTTTTTCTTTGGACGAGTTAGCGATTCGCTGTGATTGCACTTCTTGGCGCCGCTGCATTTTCTGTTTGTGTTGTTGGGCTGTTAAGCCAGTGGTTGCAGTAGTTTCTGTATTGGTTTCCATTAGATTTTTTTTAACCGCAAATAAACACTGATAGATGGAAGATGTCTAATTATTGCCACAGTGTTTTCAAGTTTAGCACGAAACCGGGCAGAACATCTTCTCCCGATAGTTCTGTTGGACATTCCAAAACTTCTATTTCTTGTCCTTGGCGATAGATTTCGACTCGCCGGGTTTTGCGGTTGATTAACCAGCCTAGTTTTACTTGGTTGTTCATGTATTCTTGCATTTTGTCTTGAGTATCTTTGAGGCTGTCTGTCGGCGACATTAACTCTAAGACAAAATCCGGGGCAATGGGAGGAAATTTTTGTTTTTGTTCGGGAGTTAGTGCATCCCATCTTGATTTTTCAATCCAAGAGACATCGGGAGAACGGTTGGCACCGCTGGGCAGTTTGAAGCAAGTTGAAGAATCAAAACAAATTCCTAGTTTAGTTTGCCGGTTCCAAATCACAAAATCAGCATTAATTTCTGAGTTGTAATTTCCTGTTTCTCCTCCTGTGGGTGGCATGACGATTATTTCTCCTTTGGCGTTGCGTTCAAATTTGACATCGGGGTTTTCGCGGCACAGTTTATAAAATTGATCGTCGGTTATTTGGGCGATCGAGTTGAAGTTAATGGTAACTGCTATCATGGTATTTTATCAGGATGCGTTGGGATTTTTAAGCGAGATAATGTATATGAAGGCGGCTCAATGCCGATCGATGCAGATGCTGTAAATATTATTGACGGGTAAGAGGATTTTAGTGATATTTTTTTGTGGAATTTTGCTCATTATATCACCTACTTATAACTAGCTATCAATAGTTTTATAAAAAGCTTTTTGGAGGAAACACTTACAGACATACCAATAATAAAATGCAATGTTTATTTCGCTAAATAATTTAGGTACTCCCTCTAGTAAAGTGGAAAATATTTGGTTTGTTAAATGCAGGGAATCCACGCCAATCGCAAAAAAAAACAAGCCTACACCCGCTAACAATATTTGGTAGGGAGTTAACTGTAGTTCTCTCCTAAAAAACCATCCGTAGGATGACAAAACAAGGGCGTATAAAAGACTTACTCCTAGCTTAGGAATTCCCCCTGCAACCATATATATATGAATTCTGTAAATTTCATTTAGTAAAAATCCACCGATTAACAAAGCCGAAAACAGAATAAATCGATTTTCTGAAGTGCGCGGTTGAATACTTTGAGCTAATTTATAGGTGAAAGTACAAACAATTACGGGTACAGAACATAAAATTTGGAAAGTCCGAGTTAACAAGGCGACATTGGGATGGGGATAAGAATAAGGCGGCAAGAATAAATCGCTGATTTTTAACCCGAAAAGGTTAGTAAAAACTATCAGGATAGCCACCAATAATAAGGAAAAAAAATTGAGGCGAACAACAAAGCGAGAAAGAGTCATAAGCAATTAACACCAAAAATTAGGTTTACTGCCCAAATACAAAAAAATTATATCACCAATATCTCTGGATATTTTGCTAAACTTAATCATGAGTGTTATCAAAACAAGGAGACAGTCATGCTGTCAGTGAAAGAAGCGGAATCGATCGTTCTAAATTTGGCGCAACCCCTCGACAGTCAGCGGGATGTAGAAACTGTAGACTTGCTGGCAGCATCGGGGCGCATTTTAGCTGCACCCGTCACTGGTTCCCTGGATTTTCCTTATTGGGATAATTCAGCAATGGATGGGTACGCGGTGCGGTTTGCTGATGTGGAAAACTGTAGCGCCGAAAAACCAGCGGTACTAGAAGTAGTTGAAGAGATTCCAGCCGGATATCAGCCTCAAAATACTGTTCAATCGGGGCAAGCGGCGCGAATTTTTACGGGTGGGGTGATGCCTGCGGGTGCTGATACGGTGGTAATGCAGGAAGAAACAAGGCGTGATGGCGATCGTATTTTTATCTTAGTTTCTCCTGAAAAACCGCAAGCATTTGTCAGGCACAAAGGCGCTTTTTATCAAGCAGGAACAACTTTGCTAACTCCCGGTACAGTTATCAACGCCCCAGAAATGGCGGTGTTAGCAACTGCCCAGTGCATTCAAGTTCCCGTTTATCGGCGGCTGCGGGTGGCAATTTTTTCTACTGGTGACGAATTGGTATCGCCTGACGAACCTTTGGCACCGGGGAAACTGGTAGACTCGAATCAGTATGCTTTGACAGTTTTGTTGGCACAAATGGGATTTGAACCGATTCGATTGGGAATTGTTCCTGATAATGAAGAGGCGTTAAACAAGGCGATATCCGGGGCTGTTGCTACGGCGGATGTGGTGCTTTCTACGGGCGGCGTCTCGGTAGGAGACTACGATTATGTCGAGAAAATTTTGGCAGCTTTGGGAGGAAAAGTTCACATTAGTTCTGTGGCAATTAAGCCGGGGAAACCTTTAACGGTTGCTGAGTTTAAACGAGGTGAAAAAAATGATGATTCTCCGAGTTTGAGTTCGGATTGTCTCTATTTTGGTTTGCCAGGAAATCCGGTTTCGGCTTTAGTCTGCTGTTGGCGCTTTGTTGTGCCTGCTTTGAAAAAGATGTCTGGGCTTGCCCCGGATGCTTGGGGGCCGGAGTTTTTCAAAGCTAGGTGTAATGCTGAATTGCGATCGCCAGGTCGGCGCGAAACTTATGTTTGGGGTAAACTACATTTAGTTGCGGGAGTGTGGGAATTTGAACCTGCTAGCGGCAGCCAAAATTCAGCGAATTTAATTAACCTCGCCAATACGAGTGGTTTAGCTGTTTTGCCACCAGTGGAAACCGGGATTTTACCAGGCGAATTCGTGGAGGTTTTAAAAGTTAGTCAGTAGTTAGTTGTTATTGGTTATGTGTTATTGGTTCGGTATAATTTCCTGTAAAATATTAACCACTAAGTAATCTTCCTTCTTCCTTCTTCCTTCTTCCTTCTTCCTTCGTATTATGAAAATTTTAATTGTTGAAGACGATCCGATGATGCAACTGGGATTAGAGCAAGTTTTAGCCGATTCCCCAGAAATAGAAATAGTAGGACAAGCAGAAGATGGCTATTTAGGCGTAGCAGCCGCACTGAAACTCAAACCTGATATTATTGTAATGGATATCGGTTTGCCACGGCTCGACGGCATAGCAGCGACGCAGCAAATTAAAGCGCAATTGCCAGAAGTTCGAGTAGTAATGTTAACTTCTCACACGGCAGAAACTGAAATTATTGCTGCCCTTTCTAGCGGTGCTGATGCTTATTGTATTAAAGGTGCTTCTGTAGACAGGCTGTTAGCAGCGATTGCAGCCGCAGCAGAGGGGGCTACATATCTTGACCCTCAAATTGCCCGGACTGTCATCGAACACCTCAAACCCCCGATACCTGCCTCTACAACTACTTTTGGTCAGTTGTCGCAGCGGGAATTGGAGGTGTTAAAATTAATGGTGGAAGGTAACAGCAATCCCGAAATTGCAGCAGCGCTTTACTTGAGTCCAAATACTATTAAAACTCACGTTCGCGGTATTATGAATAAGTTGGCAGTGGATGACCGCGTGCAAGCCGCAGTTGTAGCGCTGAGAACTGGATTGGTGTAAAGAAGTCAGTAGTCAGTAGTTATTGGTTATTTGTTGTTTGCTACCAATGCTATAAAGGCCCAATGCCCGATGCCCGATGCCCGATGCCCGATGCCCGATGCCCGATGCCCGATGCCCAATTCCCAATTCCCAAAAAGTTTATGTCTGAGTGGATAGAAATCGGTAAAATTGTAGCAGCTCAAGGTTTGGACGGGGAAGTGCGAGTCTATCCCGATTCTGATTTCCCGGAAAGGTTTATCGAACCGGGGAAGCGGTGGATTTTGCGCCCTAACAAAAGTGAACCGGAACCGATCGAGTTTTTGGGCGGTCGCTACATTCCGGGCAAAGGACTGTATGCTGTAGAGGTAGAGGGTGTGGAAGACCGCGATAGTGCTGAGGCGCTGCGGGGCTGTAAGTTGTTTGTTGAAAAGACCGATCGACCTTACCTCGAATCTGATGAGTTTTACGTCCAAGATTTGATCGGTATGGAAGTTTTTAACCAGTTAACCGGGGAAATCCTAGGCAAGGTAAGTGATATTATTCCCGCAGGTAACGACCTTTTAGAAGTAGAAACGAATCTAACGCCGCTGGAAACTGTCGCCGCAGAATTAGAAAAGCCAAAACAGCCTGAAACTCCCCAAGCAAACGCTGACCCCAGAAATACACGCAAACCACGGAAAATTCGCGTTAAAGAGCCTAAATCAACAAAAATATTGATTCCTTTTGTGGAAGAGATTGTGCCAGTTGTTGACTTAGAACAAGGCAGAATTGAAATTGTGCCTCCTCCTGGTTTATTGGAATAATATCATGTCCGGTCGAGCGACCGGATATGATATTAGTTATTAAAAATTCCCAAGTCCCAATTCCCGATATTAATCATTTCCTCTATTTGTGTACCGCACTATCAAGTAACTGATGGAAAGCGCGAAAATTGCAGTCGCCAAACCAATCAAGTCGGCTGCCGTTTTTTTTTCCAGGTCAAGAATGATGATTTTTCTCGATACTGCTATCAAAGAAGTTACAATAACTAGCTCTACTTGAATTACGTGCTTTTTCAGATAAGCTGTAATATTTTCCAATATTTCCAATGCAATTAAAACATTTAAAAATAACCCAAATATCACAAACAACGTGTCTTTTAAGAAACTATCAGTGTGGTTTACCAATTCTTTTGCTAAAAAAATCACCAAATCGGCAACGCTGACGATAATTACCAAAATCATCGCCAGTGATAAAACTTTCGATATTATTACTTCTACACTTTCTGTAAAATGCAGAAAATTTTCATCATTGCTTAACTTGGCAATTTGCCTAAATATTTTTTTCAGCATACCAGTGATTTAGTCATCATTCTTGATGATTCTGTCATTTTTCGGTACGCTTTGCAAGCGCAAAACTCTCTGATTGCCTGGTTTTACGGGGTCACCCGCGCACTGGGGAAGGCGACTCTCTCTGCCTGTTATATTTTATACTTTTTCGTGTCAGCTAGGAATCGATCGCACACGATCGAACTCCTGATTAATAATTTTTGCCATAAAAAATCCTCAAACTATTGTCTAGCAATATTTTGAGGATTTTAATGCGCGGTACGACCACTGAACTAACTATCTATTCTCAACAGAAAATGATGGTTGACTCCCAGCTTGCTCCGACGCGCTATAGAAGATAGCTAAAAATTTAGCTCGCGTGGTTTAGTAGCGACGAGAATTGCCACCGCGATCGTTATTGCCCCAGTTACCACCACCAGCATTACCACCACGTTCTTCACGGGGTTTTGCTTTGTTGACTTTGAGGTCGCGACCCATCCACTCAGCACCGTCAAGAGCCTCAATGGCTGCGGCTTCTTCGGCTTCTGTAGACATTTCTACAAAAGCGAAACCCCGCATCCGACCTGTTTCCCGGTCAGCAGGCAACTGAACGCGCTTTACTGTACCGTACTCTCCAAAAGTTTGGTTGAGGTGCTCCTGCGTTACTTCGTAGGATAAATTGCCGACATAGATTGACATTGAACATTCTCCAGAATCAGAGGGTGTAGAGATTTAAATCCGGAGGAACGCCGATCGAACGAACTGCACTGCCGAAAATAAAGCCTTGTAAAAACATCATAGCACCTACAGGTGCAAACTGCAATTGTCTGACTCGATTAATTAAAAAGAAGGCAGAAGGCATTCGCCAGAAGACATTCTCCCCCAGGAAAAACCCCCAATCAAGAAGGAAGAACTCAGAATACATAAATTTACATAAATTTAATTTTCCTTATTCCCGGGCTCTGCCGGGGAAACGCCGTTTTTAGGCTGCGTAAGGGCATAACGATTTTAGGTTTTAGATTTGGGATTTGAGATTTAAGATTTAGGTGTAGGGTATGTCCGGGTTCAAAATTGCTTGATCGAGAGAGGTTGTTAGCCCAAAAAACGGATACAAGCCCCGGACTCCTGTCGGGAAGAGTGCAAAATTTTAGACTCTTGTTCAAGAACCCAGATTCATGTGTGGAGTAAATCTCCAATAGTTCGACTGAGCGCGATTGACGCTCGCACTCGCCCAAAGTCAACCACGTTCCTCCCCATGTCGATCGCCCGCGGCTTCCCGCTCGTTCTTCGGTGATTTGTAACATCCCGTAGTTCGACGGCAGCTCAAGAAGTGACGGCGAGGGGGGATTTTGGCCAATTAAATTCCCCAACTTCTGCGGTAACTTCTGCGACAACTTCTGCCGCAGTTTCTGCCCCAACCAGCACCAACTGCACCGCGCAAGCTTTTAACTCGGGCTGTTTGGAATCTGGACAGCTTGCAGAATGAGTCATGGCATTGGCTTCAGCACCTTCGGCCCACAGAGAACCCCAGTGCATTGGTACAAATAGCGTACCTGGGGCGATCGCCTTTGTGACTTTTGCTGGAAACTGCGCCTTGCCGCGGCGCGATCGAACTTCCAGCAAATCCCCCTCCTTAATCTGCAATGTGGCAGCATCGCGGGGGTGAATTTCCAAAAACGGATCGGGGTGCAATTGATTAATTTTCTCTGTTCTACCCGTCCGCGTCATGGTGTGCCAGTGTCCGTAAAGTCTCCCTGTCGTCAACACAAACGGATAATTAGGATCGGGAGGTTCTGCCAGTCCCCGCGAGTGATAGGCCGAAAATCTTGCCCGCGCGTCAGGAGTGTGAAAACGCCTGTCAGTATACAGCCGTTTCGCTTCGTTCGCTGGATGCACAGGCTCGTTTTCCCGGCAAGGCCACTGCTGCGGCCCTTGTTGGCGGATGTATTCGTGGCTGAGACCGGTCATGTCGCAAGGCTGACCCCGCGTCAACTGCGCGTACTCTTTAAAAACCTCCGCACTGTTCTCGAAAGCAAAGTGTTGGGCAAAACCCAACCGGCGGCCGACTTCAGCGAAAATGCTCCAGTCGTCGCGGGCTTCCCCGGAGGGAGTGTCGAAACCGGGACAAAAAGTAACGCGGCGTTCGGAATTCGTCATTACTCCGGTTTTTTCGCTCCACTGCGTTGCCGGCAGCAGGATGTGAGCGTAGGCCGAGGTTTCAGTGGGATAGTAAGCTTCTTGATAAATAGTAAAGGGCGATCGCAGCAAAGCGGCTTTAGTACGTTCCAAATCCGGCATACTCACCACCGGATTAGTAGCTGCAACCCACAGCAACTCAACTTCGCCAGTTTCCAAACCGGTAATCATATCCCAAGCTGTGCGGCCTGGATTCGGGGAAATACTTCCCGGTGCGATTCCCCAAAACTCCTCGACTTGGGTTCTGTGTTCAGCATTTTTCACAAATCGGTAGCCTGGGAGCAAGTGAGACAGTCCTCCGGCTTCCCGCCCTCCCATCGCGTTTGGCTGCCCGGTGAGGGAAAACGGGCCGCATCCCGGTTTGCCGATTTGACCGGTCATCAAGTGCAAATTAATCAGCGATCGCACCTTTGCCGTGCCTTCCGACGACTGATTCATTCCCATCGACCACAGCGACAAAACCCGCTGCGACTGTTCCCAGTAGTTGGCCGCCGTTTCTAACTCGCTGACAGTAATGCCACAGCGCGAGGCTACAAACTCCGGCGTGTAGCTGTTAATAACTTCAGCAAAAGCTGAAAAATTCGCCGTGCATTCTTCAATAAACTCAGAATCTATTGCTTGCCTGCGTAACAGCAAATATGCAATTCCGTTAAGCAAATCTATATCCGTACCCGGTTTAATTGCTAAGTGCAAATCCGCCGCTTCCGCAGTCGGAGTCCGCCTTGGATCTACCACAATCATTTTGACATGGGGATGCTTTTTGTGGTATTTTGCTAATCGATTGAATACGATCGGATGGCATTCCGCTGTATTGCTGCCAATAATAAAAGCGCAATCTGTTAATTCTAAATCGTCATAACAGCAAGGCGGCCCATCCGAGCCAAAGCTTTGAACGTATCCAGAGACTGCTGAAGACATACACAAGCGAGAATTAGCATCAAAATTATTAGTACCCAGACAACCTTTCATTAGTTTCTGGGCAATATAATAATCTTCTGTTGCGAATTGACCCGAACCATAAACGCACAAAGCATCGGGGCCGCTGGTGCTGCGAATTGTTTGGATGCGATTAACAATTGCATCGAGAGCTTCGTCCCAGCTAGCGCGGCGGAACGGTTGGTCAAGAGTATCTCGCATCATCGGATACAGTAGCCGATCGCTCCGAATGGACTCTGCGACGGTTGCTCCCTTAATACAAACCATGCCCTGACTCGATGGGTGATTGCGATCGCCCCGCACTTTCCAACTTTGTTTTTTGTCGGGAACAACTTCTAGACCGCAACCTACACCGCAGTATGGGCAAAGAGTTTTTATAGTTTCCATCTGGTGATTTTAGATGCTAATTTTTGAAAGCTAATGGGTAATTCGTAATTTGTTATTATAGTCGGAACTGAGGGCTCCTGCAAATAACGTGTGAATAATTACTAAATTACCGCAAAAATGCTTTCCAGAAACGGACAATACCCTGATTTAAAATTAACCGCTCTCTTACTAAAACTCGCGAGCCATCGGGTTTTTACTCAGTGGATCGCTGCTCCTAAATTTCTCTCAAACAGAGGTACTCCAGCCCTAAATCTTGTCACCCCCACCTAGGGGAGCGAGGAAGAATTTTTCCATGAATCAAATAGCGCGCCGGTACTAATTTTGACCGAGTTGTTAATACCAATCGGAGATTTAGTGCGGGAGTATTATGTCGCCTACTTCTGTGTTTTAACTTCTAATACGCCACCGTTGCTGGGGCTAAAAGTTACTTGGAACTCAGCAGTTTTTTCAGCGCCTGCAGCGGCACCGGCAGGAGTTTGCAAAACCGGCAGAGGAGTTTCTTTGACGAAATCTTTAGCTGCTTTATTTGTGGGATCGAACTGTAGGATATCGCCGTTTTGTTTTACTTTGACCCGATAAGTCAAACTTTCGGTAAATGTCGGAGTTGTTCTCCACTTTTGGTCGATTTGTGCATACAACTGCTTTCCGATCGCATCGAGTTCGGCTTGGTCAGAAATCTCTGATGTGGCAGTGGTGGCTGCATTGGGTGCGGTGGCGCTGTTAGCAGCAGCGATGGGTGCAGGACTAGCAGCAGCAGCAATGGGCGCAGGACTTGCAGCAGCAGCAATGGGTGCAGGACTTGCAGCAGCAGCAATGGGCGCTCGGCTAGCATTCGGTGCGATCGAATTTGCTGCGATTTGCGGGCTGGGGGGAGAACTCACAATCGCCTCGGCAGTCGGTGCCTGCGGTGCAGTTTCTTCTAGTTTCGCTTGCTTTAGCTGGCTGGAAACAACCGACATATTGACGGCAGCTAAAGTAAACATTGCTACGAACCACGAGGCAGCCAGGATGCCGCGTTTGATCGGCGAGGCTTCTGGGGGTTCCGCAGTATGATGCACAAAAGGTGCAGGTGCGATCGGCCTGTCAGCAACCGCAGGCTTTTTGCTAGCAGGTAATGGCATCGGTAGCGCGACGGCTTCTGTCTCCGAGTCCGTTGCTTCACCTTCTTCGTGGTGCGCGTAGCGAGAAAACAGGAACTCTAAAGCAAAGTTACGCAGTTCGTAGTATTTCGGGTCTTCCATAATCCGCGCCCGGTTGCGGGGACGGCTGAACGGAACGTGCATATCTTCGCCGATGGAAGCTGCTGGCCCGTTGGTCATCATCACGATGCGATCGGCCAAAAACAAAGCCTCATCAATATCGTGAGTAATCATAATGACCGTAATTTTTTCCTTCCGCCAAATTTTCAGCAATTCTTCCTGCAACTCTTCTCTGGTAATCGGGTCTAGAGCTCCGAAAGGTTCGTCCAAAATCAACAGTTTGGGACGAGTTGCCAGAGCTCTGGCGATCGCCACCCGCTGTTTCATCCCCCCGGACAATTGGCCCGGTCTTTTGTTACAAGCTTCGGTCAGCCCCACTAATTCCAAGTGTTCCTTGACGATCGTATTGTGTTCGTCAGCGGACTTTTCCGGGTAAACATTTTCAACGCCGAGGTGAATATTTTCTGTAGCAGTCAGCCACGGTAGCAGCGAGTAGTTTTGAAATACCACCATGCGATCGGGGCCTGGTTCAGTAATCTGCGAACCTTCCAGGGCTACTTCTCCGTTTGTCGGCCCGTTGAATCCCGCAATCATATTCAGCAAAGTTGATTTGCCGCAGCCCGAGTGACCGATCAAACAAATAAATTCGCCTTCATTAATAGTCAGGTTTACACCGTCGAGAACGACGTAAGGGCCTTTAGGAGTTTCGTAGACTTTCGATACGTCTTTAATAGTAAGAAAGTCTTGCTTTGGCGTTTGAATTTGGGTTGTTTGGGGGGTTTTGAGAGTTTGCATATTTTCAGGATTTGGATTTTGGATCGGGGAATTAGACATGACAACTTTCGATTGAGAATTTGAAATTATGGAGTTAGGAAGCGAAAAATGTGGAGTCTTGTTTCCTGATTTCTTGCTCCTCATTCCCTCTTCCTATTTGCTGATTATGCTGGCAGTTTGATGGAACATTGACTGCCTATTTGTTCAATTAAAATTTCTTCAATGCGGACGCCGCGTTTGATTTTGACATTCTGAAGATACTGGATCGGGTCGTCGAGATTAAACACAGTGCCGTCAAATAGCTCGATCGTCCGGCGATCTCTGGCGATATCCGGCAAACCCAATTCGCGCACGGCTTGACCAAAAACATCGGGCCGCAAAACTCGATCGACCACTTCCACCCAGTTTTTCGGGAACGGGATCAGTCCCCAGCGAGCCATCTGCGCCATCACCCACACCATTTCTAGGCGGTCTGGAAAATTGGTTTTGTCAACATAGAACTGGTTGAAATTGTAGAGCATTTCTGGTTCTGCCTCCGTACCGGAGTTGTACGGATCGATGAACCCTGGACGGATATCTTTGGGATCGGCGCCGATGTATTGTTCTTGGCTAATCAATGCTAGGACTTCTTCGCGGTTGCGGCGGTCGTCGCAGTATTCGCAGGCTTCCAAAAGTGCTTTGACGAGGGCGAGGTGGGTTTGAGGATATTTCTGAGCCCAATCTTCGCTAACACCGAGAACTTTTTCGATGTGTCCGGGCAGAATATCGAGGGAACGGGCTATAACAAAACCCGTACCACTGTTGACTGCGTGGGAGTTCCAGGGGTCGCCTGAGCAGTAGCCGTCAATGTTGCCTGCTTTTAAATTCGCTACCATCTGCGGGGGCGGAATCACGGTCAAGCCCACGTCGAGGTCAGGGTCGATGCCGCCGGCGGCCAGCCAGTAGCGGAATAGCAGATTGTGCATGGAGGCGGAGTGTACCATGCCCAAGGTGTGAACTTTATCGGGACTCTTGGCGATCGCAGCTTTGAAATCCTCTAATGTCCGAATGCCTTGTCTGTAAAGGTCTTTGTTGAAAATAATCGAATTGCCGTTGCGAGAGAGCGTCATGGCGCTACAGACGGGCACAGGGGCTTGACCGTCCAGGCCCAACAGCATGGCGATCGGCATTCCTGCGACCATTTGCGCCGCGTCCAGCCGTCCTTCGGCAATTCCTTGGGCGATCGCTTTCCAACCAGGTTCGCGGCTGAGAGTAACTTCTTCCAAGCCGTGGGCTTTGAAAAATCCTTTTTCTTTGGCTACTACTAAGGGGGCGCAGTCGGTGAGGGGAATAAAGCCGATGTCCAGGTTGATTTTTTCCAAACCGTTGCGGGCGATGACAGCGGGTTGTTGTTTGGCCCGGCGCTGTTTGACCCGCTTTTGCTGGTTGAGGAAGTAAACCATTTCGTTACGCAGTGCGTAGTAACTCGGATGGTTGACAACTTCCATGCGCTTGCGGGGGCGGGGAATGTTCACTTCGAGGATTTGCCCGATTTGGGCTTCCGGGCCGTTGGTGAGCATCACAATGCGATCGCTCAGTAATAAAGCCTCATCCACGTCGTGAGTTACCATCACGCTGGTGACTTTGCTTTCTTCGCAAATTTTCATCAACTGGTCTTGCAAACCGCCGCGAGTTAAAGCATCAAGTGCTCCGAAGGGTTCGTCTAGCAGCAGCAATTTCGGGCGAATCGCTAGGGCGCGGGCGATCGCAACTCTTTGTTTCATCCCCCCAGAAATTTCGCCTGGGCGTTTGTCGGCCGCGTGTCCGAGTCCGACCAATTTAATGTGGTGTTCGATCACCAACTCGCGATCTTCTTGAGAGTTACCGCTGTAAATTTCATTTACTGCTAGGGCAATATTTTCGCGCACCGTCAGCCAAGGTAGCAGCGAGTAATTTTGAAACACCACCATTCTGTCCGGGCCTGGATCGCGGACTTCGCGTCCTTCTAAAGTAATCCCGCCCTGACTTGCTTTGTCGAGGCCGGCGATGATATTTAGCAGCGTAGATTTGCCGCAGCCAGAGTGCCCAATTAAGGTGATGAATTCTCCCTTTTTAATTTTCAGTTCGATATTTTTAAGAGCGATGTATTGCTCTCCATTGGGCAAGTTAAATACGCGGTCAACGTGGTCTACTTCAACAAATACTGACATGGTAATTTTAGGTTAGTTTGTAATTTCTAGATGCTGATTATTAATTGGGCATTGGGCATTGGGCATTGGGCATTGGGCATTGGGCATTGGGCATTGGGCATTGGGGATTAGTAATTTGGAATTGTTAGTCATAAAAAGACTATTGAATAACTAATCAGGGTAGAAACTACTAGCGATTAACCCTTAATTCTTAATCATGCCCCATGCCCCATTCCCTATGCCCCATTCCCCATGCCCCATTCCCCATGCCCTATGCCCCCAATTCTATTTCTGTTCTTCGGGAACAACTTTGGAGGCGATGAAACCAACGATTCTGTCTAAAATTAAACCGACGATTCCTACGTAAAGCACTGCTAGAATCACTGCACTGAGTCGAGAACTGTTGTAAGCGTCCCAGATGAAGAAGCCGATGCCGACGCCGCCGACTAACATTTCCGCAGCTACGATCGCCAGCCAAGACAAACCGATGCCAATTCTCAAGCCAGTGAAGATGTAAGGAACAGAAGAGGGAAGCAGGATTTTCCAGAAGTATTTTTGGTTAGGGAGGCGCAATACGCGGGCGACGTTTCTGTAGTCTTGGGGTATTTGTTGAACGCCTACTGTGGTGTTAATTAAAATTGGCCAAATTGCTGTAATTAAGATTACGAAGAGTGCCGAAACTTCGTTAGCTTTCATCCCCATGCCTTCAAAGGGATTGAACTGTTGAAATACAGCCAGGGCGATCGGGAGCCAAGCCAGGGGCGGGATAGTTCTGAATACTTGAAACAGCGGGTCTAAAGCATCGAACATTAAGGAGTTTGTGCCGATCAGGATTCCCAAACTGATGCCGAGAACTGCTGCCAAAGTAAAGCCGATCGCCACCCGCTGCAAGCTAGCAAAAATTTGCCAGAACAAGCCTTTGTCTGTACCGCCGTTGTCGAAGAACGGATTGATAATCAGATTCCAGGTTTCTTGGACAGCTTTGATTGGTCCCGGCAAGCTGGAGTCTGGACTGTTGCAGAGGATTTGCCAGATTATCAGCAGAACTGTAATTGCTACCAGCGGGCGGATGATTTTTCGGCGGTTTTTTTGAACCTGATCCAGAACGAAACTTACTGGATTTTTGCTTTTAGTAACAGCGAGGTTTGTTGCCATTTTTCTTTTTTCAGTATTGTGAATAATCGATTATTTGTAGATACTTTGAAGTGTTCACCGTGTCTGGGGTGGGTTGAGTTAGGAAACCCAACCCCACTCAATTTTAAAATTGGTCAACAGTCAACAGTCAACAGTCAACCAACTAATTATGCTTTTTTGATTGCCAGACTCTTCAAATATTCTTCTGGTTTTTCAGGGTCAAACTTCACGCCGTCAAAGAAGGTTTCGACACCGCGAGAAGTGGTAGTAGGAATTTGGGCTGCGGGGACGCCAAGTGCTGTCGCTGCTGCTTTCCAAATATCTTCGCGGTTAACTTTATCAACCGTGGCTTTGATGTCGGTAGTTGCCGGGATATAACCCCAGCGAATATTTTCAGCTAAGAACCAAGCATCGTGACTCTTGTAGGGATAAGAAGCATTATCAGCCCAGAATTTCATCGCCACAGGGCTGGCAGCTTCAATGCGGCCGGTACCGTAGTCAATTTGAGCTTTAGAGCGACCGATAATATCTGCTACTGGAACTTTTAACCACTTATCTTGAGAGATGATTTGGCACATCTCATCGTGATTTTCTGGCTTGTCGCACCACTGCTGGGCTTCCAGTACGGCCATTGTAAGCGCTTTTGCAGCTTTGGGGTTTTTGTCAACCCAATCTCCTCTTAAACCTAAAGCTTTTTCAGGATGATCTTTCCACATTTCTCCAGTTATCAAGGCGGTGTATCCTACCTTTTGAGCAACTAGCTGGGCATTCCAAGGTTCGCCTACGCAAAAGGCTTCCATGCTGCCAGATTTCATGTTCGCTACCATTTGGGGCGGCGGAATGGGAATCACGGAAACATCTGTATCTGGATTAATACCGCCGGCTGCTAGCCAGTAGCGTATCCACAAATCGTGGGTGCCGCCGGGAAAAGTCATAGCAACAGGAAGGTTTTGGTTGCCAAAAGCTGCTTTCAGGGGTGCGCTGTCTGTACCTACTTTTAAATCTAGGTATTTTTTGCTGAGCGAAATTGCCTGACCGTTAGTATTTAACCGGGCGAGAATGTACATGGGCACTGGCTGATTGCCTTTGGTAATAGTGCCTAATGTCATGTGGTAAGGCATCGGGGATAAAATGTGGGCCCCGTCAATGCCGCCTTTGTCGGAACCGAGTTCTAAGTTGTCACGAGTAACTGGCCAAGATGCTTGTTTGGTAACTTGTACGTCTTTCATGCCGTACTTGGCAAATAACCCTTTTTCTTGGGCGATGATTAAGGGTGCTGCGTCGGTGAGGGCGATGAATCCGAGTTTGGCTGCGGTAACTTCTGGGGCGTCGGCGGGATTGATGTTGACTGCTGGGGCGGCGGTGGGCGAAGCGCCGCCGGCTGCAGGCGTGGCACCTCCGTTAGATGTGGTGGGACTGGAAGTGCAACCGTGGGCTAGGAGGGTGCCGGCTGCTGTTGCTCCAGCGGTGATGATGAATTTTCTTCTAGAAAGGTTGCTCATTTGTCTTGAATTGTTGTTGTACTTGGAGATGGTGGAAATGTGAGATGTGAGATTGATTCGCGACCTTCGCATCGCATCTCACATTATTAGATTAGGCGTCGATCGTCACTTTGCCGATCGCCCGCGCGCTGCAAGTTAAAATGAACCCTGGTTCTAAGTCTGCCGCCGCGTCTGGTTTGCTGTCGTAGACTGTTTGGCCTTCTAGGAGTTTCTGCTGGCAAGTGCCACAGCTTCCCGACCGGCAATTGCTGTCAAGTTCGACTCCGGCCCGTTCGGCAACATCGAGAATGAATTCATCTTCGCTGCAAGCAACTTCTTTGCCCGATCGAGCGAAAATGACAGTAGATGTCTGAGGTTTGGCTGCCGAGACTGCCGTTTCGCCCTCCTCAACCGTCAATTGCAGTTGCCGGTTCAGCAAAGCTACATCCCCTGTAATCTCTTTGGGAACTGCCCCAAACTGCTCGACTAACAATTGATGCAGCAGCGGTTTGAGGTCTTCGCAAGGGATGCCTTTTTGGACGCAAGCACCCAAATGAGCGTCTTTGCCAACTGTGCCTCCCATGTAAATGTCTACACCTTCGAGGGTTTTGCCGTTCTTGCGAACTTTTGTTCCCATCAAACCAATGTCTGCTACTTGGGGTTGACCGCAGGAATTGGGGCAACCCGTCCAGTGAATTCTGACAGGTTTGGGTACTGAAAGTTCGGCTTCGAGTTCCTCAATCATTGCCACGGATCGGCTTTTGGTTTCGATGAGGGCGAAGTTGCAAAACTTGGCGCCGGTGCAGGAAACCAAGGCTCGTGTCAGCGGTGCGGGCTCGATGGAAAAACGCTGCAACAGCGGTTCTTTGACCAGCGATTCAATCCGCGAGTCGGGAACGTTGGGAATAATCACGTTTTCTTCGACAGTGAGCCTGAGCTCGCCGCTGCCGTAAACCTCGGCAATTCTTGCCAAATCGAACAAATCCGATGCCTGCAGGCGTCCGACTGGAACGTGCAGCCCTACATAATTTAGCCCTGATTGTTTTTGGGGGTAGATGCCGATGTGGTCGCGTTTGTCCCAGACGATTTCATCTTTGGGCGCGGCGGCGGGCAAAGTGCGCCCTAATTCTTGTTCGACTTCGGCTCGGAATTGTTCGATTCCGAGTTCGTCAATCAGCCACATCAGCCGCGATTTTTGGCGGTTTGCTCTTGGGCCTTGATCGCGAAACACAGTTAAAATTGCTTTGCACAAATCTACAACGTCGCTGGGACTTGCCCATGCGTTGAGAGGAATTGCAGCTTCGCAGCGTTTGGCGGAGAAGAAACCGCCGACTAAAACGTTAAAGCCGATGTTGCCGTCTTTGTAAGCGGGTACGAAGGCGATGTCGTTGATTTCTGCGTGGACTGAGTTGTCGCGGCAGCCTGCGATCGCAATATTAAACTTTCTCGGCAAATTTGAAAACGCGGGGTTGCCTTCGCCGCTGTTCGTAATCATGTCTTGGACTTGGTTCGCCAGTTCCCGCGTATCAATCAGTTCGTCGGCGTCGAGCCCGGCGACTGGGGAACCCGTGATGTTACGCACGTTGTCCATGCCAGACTGGATGCTGGTCATGCCCGCTTCTTTGAGGCGGCGGAAGATGTCGGGTACGTCTTCGATGCGAATTCCGCGCAATTGCAGGTTTTGTCTGGTGGTGATGTCGGCGCTGCCGTCGTCGCCGTAGCGTTGGACGATTTCTGCTAGGGTTCTGGTTTGATTGCTAGTAATGATGCCGTTGGGCAAGCGCAGCCGCATCATGAATTTGCCCGGAGTTACTGGCCGAAAGAAGATGCCGAGCCATTTGAGGCGGTGCTCGCGATCGATTTCGTCCATTGCTTCCCAGCCGATTGCGGCGAAGTGGTCGAGTTCGGCTGTTAATGCTAAGCCATCTTTTTCGGCTTTGAGTTTTTCAAACTTGTTCAGGCTCGCTTGGGCTTTGGGTTCTACTGTTTGGGTCATCGGTTTACCCTCGCTGCTGGCTTGTGTGGGGAGGTATTGACTTGGAGCATAAAGTGTGTGTTTCCTGCTAACCTTAGTGACTGTATGGATTTAAAACTGTATATTTAGTTACTAGATGGAATTTCTTTTAAGCATGGTTGGTCTTCTGTAAACTTGAGCTTGACTGGGGGCTGGCTCGAACGTCGCCAAACTATTTATGGTTATAGTTGCTACCGATGATTCGGTCGATCGCTGCGTTTCGATGCACCTTTGTTATGAGCTAATGTAAAGCCCACGATTGTAAATATTCGTAGCTATTTTTACAAAATATTGAGTTATATGAATATTTCGCATAATGCCGATGCGTTTTATACATGGGGAATGGGTAAAGAGACCCACAAAACCGAAAAATCTCTCTAAATCTTTAGATTTAGGAGGGGAGAGGGGGATATTGGAATATCTAAGATTAATGTTGTGAGTGCGATCGCAGACTTAAAACGAGATCGTCACAACATTAGAGCGGTCGCTGTCACATAGTTTGCCTCAAAACATCACATTGTGTGCTACGCCAGCGTCACTATTAATTTTCGGAGAACGAGAGATGATATAAGCATCGAATTTAAGGAACGTCTCATGTTTTTAGTTCAACTTCTCCCCGGCGCTATTTCCGAAATGCTTGCTTCTGTTACGGAGACGGGTTGTTTGACTTTAGCCGATCGCTACGGTTTGATGGCGGCTGTTTTGGACGACTCTCTCGACGAGGAATACAGACATTCAATCAACCGCCTGCTGCGTTCTGTGATCAAGGGAAGAGTCAAGATTGTCAACGAACTGTCGGCGATATATTAACAGCATTTAAAAATTTGATTGATTTATGCAGCGCATAAGAGTGCAGAAACGACCCACCGAGTTAGAAGGAACCCACGATGCCTGCAGCGGATGTAGGGCAGAAAGTTGATTGGGTGTTCTAAAAACGTGCGATCGTTCTTGCCGTCAGTCGATTTTCGGTTTTAGATTTTAGATTTTAGATTTACTCCACAGCGATCAGCATTTTAGTCGTAGTCGTAGGGCGCGTCGCCTGCAATGAAATAATAAAATAGACCTCTTGCGAAAGTGCGCTCGTTCTAGGTAAAATAAAATAAAAAATTAGATTAATAAGATGAATTACGAACAA
>NZ_JAUBSH010000074.1:0-28391 GCF_036704705.1 Microcoleus sp. K1-B1
ATGTCATATTCTACCATGCTGTGCCTAGATTGTTAACCTTCTTTTTTTACTGTTACCCCGATTTATTGAGCGGATACGATTTGCTGTTTGAAGGAAAAAGGAAAGCGCAATAAAATCAAGGATTTCAGCAATTAAGCACGTCATAACCCTATTGGCACTTGCTATAATAGTAATTTAACTAAATTATCGACATTGTGCCAAAATCAACTTAAAATAAAAAAATTGCTCTCAATCTTCCTCTTCTTTTTTGTCCTTCGTGATTTCTGCGATTAATTAACCGAAAATCTCTTGCCCAGCCATTAAAATCTAAAATCTAAAATCCTCTTACCTAACCGTGACAGTGTAACTCAGTTTAAACGGTTTAAAATTAGCTTTATTTTTGGCTTTTCCGCTCAATTCAAGTTCGTAAATTTCAGCCTTGGGAAACACGATATTAGCTCCCGGAATCCCTTGATATTTCTCCGCAGATATGGCAGTTAAAGGCGGCTGCATCAGCGGCTTATCCCCATCTTTACGATTTTTCGGATAAACTTTTAATTTGCAATTGCACTGCTCTAGTGGGATAATTTGACCGCCCCTGCGAGTTAGGGCAAACCACACTCTCGCAGGCTGTCCGGCGCGGGGATTGTGGTTGGGTTCTAGGTGAAAGGTAGCGGCGACATCTCCGGATACTTCGACTTCGTGCGCCAAAACAGAAATCGAGTTTAACTGCGGCGCATTGGGAATTGTTGCTTCAATTAGCAATCCTAAAAAAACTAATAATCCTAAAGTTTTACTTTTGTTTGACAGGCGAAACATAGAAATTTTCTAGTGATAAAACTGACCAAAACAAGCGCGATCGCACAAACATAACTAACACCACAACCACCGCTAACACCGCTGTCAGCAATTGATTGTGCAACTTCCATTCAAAGCCGCCGAGATAGTGGGAACCGATGAGTGTCGCGTGTACAGCGCACAGCAAGAAAGCTGGAAGGCTTAACAGGTGAAGCATTCGCCACAGCTTGCCTAAAAAATTTTGAATGCGATCGCAACTTGTAACCGCCGCCGGCAACATCAACAGCAGCGACAGAATCCCAGCCGCCATTCCCAACTGATGCTGCGGCAACATAAAAGATAGCGCGTCAAAATTCCATTTCAGCGTATGATCCAGCATATGAAACGTGTGGGCGACTGCGAGGAAAAACGCGCCCACACCCAAGGCGCGGCGGTAGCGCAGCAGTTGCGGCAAAAACTTGCTAACCGGACGCGCCAACAGTGCTAGCATCAAGCACAGCAGCGCTGCGTGGCCCGTAAAATCAACCATTTCATCGGTTCGCAGCAAGGTAAGAATTCCGATCGCCACTGTCACCCACCCACCCGCACGAAACAGTTGGCTGCGCTTGTCCGCGCTCAATCTGCCAGCAAAAAAACTCACTCCCAGCATAGTTGGCAGCGTGCCGAGTCCAAAAGCTAGCATCGTCGCCGCAGCCAAAACCGGGTTTCCCGTTTCCGCCGCCTTAATCTGCGCCGCGTAGAGGAAACCGCAGGGAATGAAACCCCAAAGCAAACCCAAAGCAACCGGCACCCACCAGTTTTTTTGCGCCGAAAGCTTGCTCATTGCTTGTCCGACTCGATCGTGCGACAACGGGTGCAGCAGGGGTAATCCCGGCAGCAAGTTCGGTTTAATTTGCACTACTCCGAACCAAATTAGCATCGTGCCCGTGAGAAGTGCGATCGCCCGCCGCAATTCGCTACCCGTACCTGCCAAAAGTCCGCCAGCAATTAACACTGAACCCAGTCCGCCAATTGCAGCACCAACCAAAGCGTAAGCAGCAATTCTCCCCACATTTAGCAGCAAATGAAAGCGGAAAGCAGCTAATTTATCGTTGCCTGAATTAGAAAGAGAAAACGCCATTGTCAGCGGGCCGCACATCCCAGCGCAGTGACCGAAACTGCCGAGAAATCCCAAAATTGCAATTAGCAGCAGGTCTAGCATTTTGAGTTAGTAGTCAATCGATTTTAGATTTTAGATTTTAGATTTTAGATTTTAGATTTTAGATTGACTTGCGCGAGATAAATGCTCTTTCTTGAGGATTTTCGATGTTCGATTTTGGATTGATTCCACGGATAAATGCGGGGGCTTGTACCATCAAGAAATTCGTGGTCAAATTTATCTCAATCAGAGGGGCGGGTTTATTTATCCCCTGAGTTAGTTACAAATATTTCTCGTGAAACCCGCCTCTACAGATTAATAAATGTTGACTGTTGACTGTTGACTGTTGACTGTTGACTGTTGACTAACAATTATTTTTGTTCGGGATGGGCTGCCGCCGGCGAAGCTGCACCCATTTGATTAATAGCAGCAATTAGCTGATAAAGCCGCCCCAAATCCCGCTGGTTGAAATGCAAAACTAGGCGCGGCAGATCGAAAGTTGCATCTCCTATTTCAGGTTCCAAAGCTTGACTTTTTTCAATTTTTCCGGTGACAACAATATCGCTAAAATCAGTATTTAGCCGATCGACATTCTCCTCAGAAAGCTCTGTTTTCAAGCGAATTACCAATTTTTCGCGCACGTAGCGGCAGGAGTGATAAACCAGATAAAAACTACCGATCGCCTCGCAAGCAACATTTACATCGTCAGTAATCGTATACAGGCTGCGATCGTCGGCTGAAATCAAACCCCGGCCCCGCAATTGTTTTTGCACAAAATAATTCCAATCGTGCCAATAATCTCCTCCCGGTCGATCGATCAATACCACAGGAGCCGGCCCGAACTTGCCAGTTTGAGTCAAAGTCAGACACTCAAAAGCCTCGTCCAGAGTGCCAAAACCGCCCGGAAACAGAGCTAAAGCATCGCTTTCCCGGAGAAAAAATAACTTACGAGTGAAAAAATATTTAAAATTGAGCAATTTGGGATCGCCGGCAATGAAAGGATTAGAACCCTGCTCGAAAGGCAACTGAATGTTCAGCCCAAAAGAACGTTCAGCAGTCGCCCCCTCGTTCCCCGCCTGCATGATTCCCCCGCCCCCGCCAGTAATCACCATAAACCCCTGCTGGGCGATCGCCCGCGCAAAGTCTCTGGCCATCAAATATTCCGCAGATTGCGGTGACACCCTTGCCGAACCAAAAATCACAATTTTGCGAACGTGTCGGTAAGGATAAAACATCTCAAAAGCGCTCTCCATATCTCGGAGGGACGCCGCAATAATCTTCAAGTCCAGGCGATCGAGATCCTCTCCGGCCATTTGCACTATAGTAGAGAGCGATCGTTCAATCCACTCAGAGTGCTTCAACATTGGCAAGCGATCGAGCAAATCCATCACTTCAGCTTGGAGGGACTCAAAACCTTGACCAGACCCAGAACGAATCATGAATTTTTCCGAAACGGTAACAAATTGTCGCTACTAAAAATTAAGGGGCAAGCCAAAGTTAGAAGCCAATAGCCACCAGCAAATTGCCATGCTGGCCACTAATAACTTTTCCCGTAGCTTTGCCCCGGTTCTGAAGCGAGTTAGCTTTCGCGGCCCACAAAGAACAGCGCGAAACCGCTCGCAGTTGGGTTAAATGTACTTTTCCAGAGTGTTGGCCAGAGTAGTTTTAGGAACTGCCCCAACCACCATATCCACCCGTTGACCGCCCTTAAATATCATCAGCGTCGGAATGCTGCGGATACCGTATTGGCTGGCCACGTTAGGATTCTCGTCGGTATTAACTTTTACTACCTTGACCTGCCCTTCATATTGCTGGGCAATTTCGTCTACGACGGGCGCCACCATCCGACAGGGCCCGCACCAGGGAGCCCAAAAATCCACTAGAACTGGAACTTCGCTATCGAGCACTTCCTGCTTAAAGGTAGAGTCGGTTACTTGCGCGGCTGCTGACATCCCTAGCCATCCTTGTAAATACTATTTCTCGGATAACAAGTCTAGCAAAAAGTGTAACCACTTGCGTCAACGATTTTAAGAGAAGGCTTCTGAAGGAAGAAGGAAGACGGTACAAGCAAGAGGGAAGACGTTAGAAGGAAGAAGCCACAAGGTTTCTGAATGCACAAGGCACTTATGTTTCCCAAGGCACTGATGTTTCCGAAGGCAGAATGCACTTATGTAGAAGAAAAATTCTCCCCCTCCCAGACTCTCCCACTCTCCCACTCTCCCCCTCTCCGGAGCTAAAAGCCTCAGTTCTGTATCTAGTAAGCAAGAGCCAAGATTTCCGGCAAAAAAGGAACCGCCCGAACAGTAGTCCGGGCGGAGTGTGGTGTGAGGAGTGAACGGAAACATGCGTCTCCGCTTCTTCTATTGTGACATCTCCTTCTCGATAATTCCACAATATTCTGTAAATTTCGAGACTGTGGAACAAATTTTGTCAAGGTATGCTGGTATTCGATCGGTAAATCTACTTACCCATGCCCAACTGCTGAGCTTTTTGATAGACTTTACCCTCAGTCAGCAGAGAAGGAGCAATTACCACTTCCACCTGCTGCATCTCCTTAAGATCCTTAGCGCCCAAGGTACCCATGCTAGTTTTCAGAGCTCCGAGCAAGTTGTGCGTACCGTCATCTAGCACCGCAGGCCCCCGCAAAATTTGCTCCACAGTACCCGTAGTCCCCACGCGAATGCGAGTGCCGCGCGGCAAAACCGGGCTGGGAGTCGCCATCCCCCAGTGAAAGCCGCGGCCGGGAGCTTCGGCAGCCCTGGCAAAGGGCGAACCAATCATCACTGCATCGGCACCGCAGGCAATGCACTTGCAGATATCGCCACCAGTAATTAAACCCCCGTCAGCAATCACCGACACGTATTTGCCAGTTTCGCGATAGTAGTCGTCCCGCGCGGCGGCGCAGTCTGCTACCGCTGTGGCTTGGGGAACGCCGACACCCAATACGCCCCTAGATGTGCAAGCAGCCCCCGGCCCAATGCCCACGAGAATGCCCGCAGCGCCAGTTTTCATTAAATTCAGGGCGACTTCGTAGGTCACGCAGTTACCCAAAATTACTGGTATCGGCATCTCTTGACAGAATTGTGTCAAATCTAAAGATGAGATTGATTCAGGGGAAAGGAAAGCTGTCGAGACTACTGTTGCTTGCACAAAAAATATATCGGCTCCAGATTCAGCAACCGCCCGCCCGTATTTGCTCGCACCGGCCGGTGTACCGCTGACGGCGGCAATCCCTCCTCCTGCTTTAATTTCTTTAATTCTCAGGTCAATTAATTCTGGCTTGATGGGTTCGGCATAGAGTTGTTGCATCAGGGAAACAAATTCGTGGTTCCCGACACTGGCGATGCGCTCTAATATTGGCTGGGGGTCGGCATAGCGGGTTTGAATTCCTTCTAGGTTGAGCACGCCCATTGCTCCCAATTCCGACAGCAAAATGGCCATGCGGACATCGACTACTCCATCCATGGCGCTGGCGATGATCGGGATTTCTCGATCGATCCCGCCAATCTGCCACTTGGTATCTGCCAAACTCGGATCGAGGGTGCGCTGTCCCGGTACAAGCGCGATTTCATCTATGCCGTAAGCTCTGCGAGCGCTTTTGCCCCGCCCAATTTCAATATTCACGCTGTTTCACTTCCACAATGTATTTAAATTAGACTAACAAAAAGTTAGCCCGCCCGAGTTTAGCTATCGCACGGCTGTCTTTCAAAAAAGCTCGGCACTGATTCTGATTGTATTCTGATTATATGAAATCGAAGGGGATACTTTTCCTCAGCAACGGCCACGGGGAAGACGCGATTAACTGTCAAATTTTCAAAGCTTTGAGAGTATCTGGCGCGGAGGTTGATGTTTCGGCAATGCCGATTGTAGGTGACGGGGCTGCTTACCGCCGATCGACCGTGCCAATTATTGGGCCCACCAGTCAAATGCCGTCTGGGGGAGTTTTTTACATGAATCCCCTGTTTTTCCTCAAAGATATTGGGGCGGGGCTAATTGCTTTGACTTGGCAGCAATTGCAGGCTGTTTGGAGGCATTCGCGCCACTGCGATTTGGTGGTGGCCACTGGGGATATTGTCGCGGCGGCGATCGCCCATGCCAGCAACCGCCCCTATATAATTTTTCTATCGGCCCATTCTAGTTATTACGAGGGGCGAGTCGATTTGGGTTTAATCTTGTGGCAGTTGCTTTGCTCAGAGAAATGTCTGGCGGTTTTTACTAGAGATGCTTTGACTGCTGCTGACTTAAACCGACAGGGTTTAAAGAAAGCTCAGTTTGTCGGCAATCCTGTCATGGACAACATCAATTCTACGGGCAAAGATTTGCAGTTAATTCCCGGAGTTCGGACGATCGCCCTTCTCCCCGGTTCTCGCATTCCAGAAGCCACTAACAACCTCGTTTTGCTCCTGGAACTGGTTAAAGAAATTGCTAGTAGCTCTACTGTACCGATGCAGTTTCGGGCAGCTTTAGTTCCAGCTTTGATGCCTCAATTAGATGATATTGCGGCGCGCTCTGGATGGCAAATGCGATCGGGCAAGCTCATTTTTCCAGCAATCAAACGGTCTTTTAGTGAAGAAAAATTAGTCGAAGTGATGTGCTTTGCCGATGCTTTCGCCGATATTTTGCAGCAGTCTAGTTTAGTAATTGGGATGACTGGAACTGCTGTCGAACAAGCTGTGGGCTTGGGAAAACCTGTAATTGCAGTACCGGGAAACGGCCCTGCCTTTACCTATCGGTTTGCGGAAGCTCAAAATCGGCTTTTAGGTAATTCCGTGCAGGTTATTGGCACACAACCAGCGAATTCTGATATTCTCAAAGAAGCTGCTTTGGCAGTCGATCGCACTTTGCAAGATAATAAATATTTAGCCAGTTGCATTCAAAATGGTTTAGAGAGAATGGGGCAAGCTGGTGGCAGCATAAAAATTGCTAATTATGTGGTAAACTATCTTGGTTATTGATTGTAGTAGAGTGCGTCAGGTTTGAAATTTTCAAGCGCCACGAAAAGTCTAATTCTGACGCACCATTTATTTCTTGGTGCGTCAGTATGAGATGGTTTATTTGTCGCGAAAATAATTGTGGCTGATTCGAGCAAATTCTTGTGGGGTGGGCGTCCCGCCCGCCCAAAAATACAATTTAGATGTGTAGCACCCTACTGCTATTTCAACAACTCAGAAACAGTTTTAAACTCGTAACCTTTCGACTGCAAATCCTTGACAATCATCTCAGTTGCTGCTACGGTTTTCGAGCGATCGCCCCCACCGTCGTGCATCACCACAATCGAACCCGATCGCACATTGTCAATCACCCGATTTGCGATATCTTCCGCCGTAAGTGTTTTTTCATAATCGTGGGAATCCACATCCCACATAATCAGTTTTTTGTGCATTTGGGATAGCAAATAAGACAAAACTACAAATCGCCTACCCCAAGGTGGCCGAAAACTAATACTGTCTTGCTTAACCCCAACTTCCTGCAAAAGTTTGTCCGTTTTTTCAATCTCAGACAGCAAAAATTCCTGGGGTTTAAACATCATATCTTTGTGAGAGTATGAATGGTTTGCCAACTCATCTCCCCTCGCGACAATCATTTTCACGATTTCTGGATGTTTCTCAATATTGCGGCCAATTTCAAAAAAAGTTGCTTTAACTTGATAGCGGTCTAAGATATCTAAAAGCTGATTTGTATAGGGAGGATATGGCCCATCATCGTAAGTAAGGGCAACAACTTTTACTTCAGTATCGGCGCGGTTGATGCCGAAATAATTATGAAATTTAGTAACTTTAATTAACAGTGATACTGCGAAAAATAACGCTATTGTGAAAAGCAGAAACTTTTGTGAAATTTTACCGATTGGCATAGCTGCACGCACTCGATCGAGAATGAAACTGGATTGTTGTCAGATTACCACAATTGGGGAGCTGAATCCTTAAGCTATTTTATCATTAATTATTGTCCGTTCCGAAAATTTTCAGTTTGGGCGATCGCACAATAGCTAGACGCTTCCAGTGCCAGTACACTTGTACGCTACATATAGGGTAAGTAAGTCCAGAGCAAAAAAGCAATAATACAATATCGGGAGTTGTCGGGGGTGCAAGGCAAGGATTTATATTCGCAGCGAGTTTACTGCTGCTCTCACCCGATCCTAGCCATGTTATATTTATTTGTATACTTAAATTTTTTAGGCAGCAATAATTCCCAACATGATTTCACTGCCAGATATCACAATAGTCAACCAAATCTACGAAAGTGCGAATTCCCTCGTATACCGAGGCATCCTCAAATCAAATCAGCAACCTTTGATTTTGAAACTCCTCAAAGAGGATTACCCCACACCAGCCGAACTCTACCGCTATCAGCAGGAATACGAAATCACTCGTCTTCTCAACCTAGAGGAAACGATTAAAGCCTACGAACTGCGAAAATACGAGAACACACAAGTCATGTTGTTGGAGGATTTTGGAGGAGAGTCCTTAAAAATCCTGCTGGATAGCCGTCCCTTTACTTTACCAGATTTTCTCCACCTAGCCATCCAAATCACAGATGCGTTAGGCAAAGTTCATCAAAAAAAGGTCATTCACAAAGATATCAATCCATCTAACATTGTCTTTAATCCTCAAACCGGGCAATTAAAAATCATTGACTTTGGCTTATCTACCATCCTATCCCAAGAGAATCCCAGCCTCAAAAGTCCTAATCTTCTAGAAGGGACATTGGCTTATATATCTCCAGAACAAACAGGGAGGATGAATCGCTCACTAGACTACCGGACCGACTTTTATTCTCTCGGCGTTACTTTCTATGAACTGCTAACCAACCAGTTGCCTTTTGAATCCGTCGATGCACTTGAGTTAGTCCATTGCCATATTGCCAAACACCCCACTGCACCTCATGAAATAAATCCAGAAATTCCCTTGAATGTCTCAGAAATTGTCATGAAGTTAATGGCAAAAACGGCGGAAGATAGATATCAGAGTGCTTGGGGAATCAAGACAGATTTAAAAACTTGTCTTGCTCAATTTAGAAATGGTAAATTTCAAGATTTTTCCTTGGGATACCAAGATATTTCTCCTCAATTGCAACTCCCTCAAAAACTGTACGGGAGAGAATCACAGATTGAGTCCTTATTGAGTGCATTTGATCGTGTAGCGTCGGGACAAGAAAAACAACTAGGGGCGGGTTTAGCAAATAACCTGAGTAACCCAACGACAAGTCAATCACAAAATCTGCCCGTACAAGGACAAACTGAACTCATGCTAATTTCTGGATACTCTGGTATTGGGAAATCAGCTTTAGTTCAGGAATTGTATAAACTCATAACTCAAAAAAGTGGCTACTTTATTGCAGGTAAATTTGACCAGTTGCAGCGCGATATTCCCTATCAAGCTTTAGTCGCTGCCTTCCAAGAATTGGTGCGGCAATTGCTCACCGAAACTCAAGCGCAATTACAACAGTGGCAAGAGAAGATTCGACGGGCATTAGGAACCAACGGACAAATTATTATTGATGTCATTCCCGAAGTTGAACTGATTATTGGCAAACAGAATCCCGTCCCCGAATTACCTGCAACAGAAGCAAGAAATCGGTTTAATTTAGCTTTTCAAAAATTTATTCAGGTTTTTTGCCAAAAAGAACATCCCCTCGTCCTATTTCTAGACGACCTTCAGTGGACAGACAGCGCTACGTTGCAATTAATCCAGTTGATTATGACAGATTTTACTACTCAATATCTGTTTCTAATCGGAGCTTATCGAGATAACGAAGTCAGTGCAACTCATCCTGCAATGCTGACTTTATCTGAGATGAAAAAGCAGGGAGTAGTAATTAATCATCTCTCCCTTTCACCCTTAAATTTAAACCAGGTTAATGAATTCATTGCGGATACGCTGAAAACCGATCGCATCCAGACGCAAAAATTAGCCGATTTGGTTTGGCAAAAAACCCAAGGTAATCCGTTTTTTATTAAAGAGTTTCTCAAGTCACTTTATACAGAGCAATTGCTGACTTTTGATTTGAATGCTGGGGCTTGGTATTGGGATTTAGAGCAAATTATAACTAGGAATATTACTGATAACGTTGTTGAGTTCATGGCAGAGCAAATTCAAACCTTATCAGAATCAGCACAAAAAGTTTTACGATTAGCCGCTTGCATTGGCAACCAATTTGATTTACCAACCCTTTCAATTATTAATGAAAGTTCTCAAAATGAAACGGCTGATGAATTATGGAATGCTATTCAAGCAGGATTGATCTTACCCATTGGGGATGATTACAAATTCCTGAAAACAGACCGAGATACAAACGCATTAAAAATTATTTATAAATTTGCTCACGATCGCATCCAGCAAGCTGCCTATTCCCTAATTCCCCCAGACGACAAGCAAGCGGTTCACTGGAAAGTCGGGCAACTGTTGTTACAAAATACACCACCACAGGTACTCCAACAAAAGATTTTTGATATTGTTAATCAGCTCAACTTCGGTATTGAAGCAATTGACGTTCAGTTAGAAAAAGATAAACTTGCTCAATTAAATCTGATTGCTGGCAAAAAAGCGAAGGCATCAGCAGCTTGGAAACCAGCCTGGAATTACTTAATAATTGGTATAAATTGGCTGAGTGCAGATAGTTGGCTTCGTCAGTATGACCTCACTCTGGCACTGTATGTGGAAACAGTAGAAGCTGCTATTTTGAGTGGTCATGTTGAGGAAATGGAAAAATTGGCTGACCTAGTGCTTCAACAAGCTACTTCATTGCTGGACAAAGTGAAAGTCTATGAAGTCAAAATTCAAGCCTATACAGCACAAAACAAACCGTTAGAAGCGATAGATACGGCACTTTCAGTATTAAAGTTGTTGGGGATTCGTTTTCCCAAAAAACCAACAAAATTAAATATTTTACTTGAACTGGTGAAGACAAAGTTAAGTTTAGTAGGGAAGCGAGTTGAGGACTTAATCGACCTACCAGTGATGACTAATCCTGATAAACTGGCAGCAATGCGTATCCTATCAAGTGTAGTTTCTGCGGCCCATTTTGCCACACCTGAATTGCTACCGCTAATGGCTTTTAAACAGGTCAATTTATCAATTAAATACGGGAATACTTCGGTATCTTCTTGTGCCTATGCTACTTACGGACTAATTCTGTCTGGGGAAACCGTAGGAGACATTGAGACTGGTTATCAATTTGGGAAACTTGCTATCTTGCTACTCGATAAGTTTAATACTAAAGAACTCACATCCCGAACCATATTTATTGTTAATTACTTTGTCAAACATTGGAAAGAGCATCTTAGGGAAACTTTAAACCCTTTGCAGAATGCTTACTCGCTCGCCCTAGAGACTGGAGACTTAGAATATGCAGCTTATTCAGTTTGTGTATACTGCTATCATTCCTATGTATTGGGGAAGGAATTGGCAACAGTCGAGGCAGAAATGGCAATGTACAGTAATACCCTCAGCCAACTGAAGCAAGAAACATCATATTACTATAACCAACTCAATCGACAGGTTTTATTGAACTTGATGGGACAGGCTGAAGATAAATGCCGTTTAATCGGTGAAAACTATGACGAAACAAAAATGTTACCCCTGCATCGAGAGGCGAATGCTCAAAATCTTTGTCGCTCGGTCTATTTTTACAAGCTATTTCTCTGCTATCTTTTTCAAGACTATCAGCAAGCTATAGAAAATGCTAAATCAGCCGAAAAATATAGCGATAGCGCTGTAGGTACTATTCCTCTCTACCATTTCTACAATTCTTTAGTTTATCTTGCTATCTATTCTGACGCACCAAAATCCGAGCAAAAACTCATCCTCCAGAAGGTGAAAGCCAATCAGAAAAAAATCAAGAAATGGGCGGAGTTTGCTCCGATGACTCACCTCCACAAATTCTATCTAGTGGAGGCAGAGCGATATCGAGTTTTGGGGGAAAATGCTAGGGCGATCGACTACTACGATCGCGCCATTGCCTTAGCCAAAGAACATGACTACATCAACGAAGAGGCTTTGGCTAATGAACTGGCGGCCAAATTCTACATCGCTTGGGGAAAAGAGCAAGTTGCCCAAGCCTATATGACAAATGCTTACTACTGTTATTTACGTTGGGGTGCCACAGCTAAAATGACTGATTTGGAACGACAGTATCCAGAACTTTTAAAGCGTTTTACGAAAGCCAATTTGTCGGATAAATCGCGCAGCAGCCTGTCTGATACATCTAACAGCATTTCAGGTGAAACCCTGGATTTGGCAGCATTGATGAAAGCATCAGGGGCGATCGCCAGTGAAATTGAGCTAGATAAACTCCTCACCACTTTGATGAGAATCCTGCTGGAAAGCTGCGGTGCACAAACTGGCTATCTCATTTTAGAGTCTCAAGGACAACTGCGAGTCGAAGCTTCAGGTGAGGCTAACTCAAATCAGGTGATGGTTTTGCAATCGACTCCTATAGAAACCTGCCTGCCTTTGTCGATTATTCACTATGTTGAAAGGACTCAGGAAGGATTGATTGAAACCAATGTTTCCCGTGAAGGCAGATTTACCCAAGATGCTTATATCAAAACACAGCAGCCCAAGTCTATCCTTTGCGCCCCTCTGATCAATCAAGGGCAATTAATTGGAATTGTTTACTTGGAAAATAATTTAGCAGATGGGGTTTTTACAGCCGATCGCCTGGAAGTGATTCAATTACTTTCTACTCAGGCGGCGATCGCCCTTACCAACGCCAGACTCTATACTCAGGTACAATCGACGCAAAATCGCCTCAATAAATTCCTTAATGCTATTCCTTTTGGCATCTCCGTTCACGACGCCAAAGGACAACTGGTTTACGCCAATCCAGTTTCACAGCAGTTACTGAATATTCAAGATTTACCCAAAGCCGAAATCGAGCAACTCTCAGAAACCTATCACGTTTATCGGGCAGGGACAGGCCAGATGTATCCAGTGGAACAGCTACCCTTGGTGCGATCGCTTCGCGGTGAAAAAACATGGGCGGATGATTTGGAACTGCACTACAGTGAGCGAATCGTTCCCTTAGAAGTAACTAGCACGCCAATTTTTGATGACACGGGTAATGTAGAATATGCGATCGCAGCTTTTCAAGATATTAGCGATCGTAAGCAAGCACAGATTACACTCATTCAAAATGTCAGTTTAGAACAGGAAATTCGCGTTCAGAAAATTGCAGAAGAGGCTCTGCGGCAGAGCGAGGCACGCTACCTTGGTATTCTGGAAGACCAGACAGAACTGATTGCCCGGTATCTGCCAGATGGTACCGTTACCTTTGTTAATGAAGGCTTCTGTCGATTTTTTGGACTGACAAGGGAACAACTCATCGGGCATCACTACGAACCTGTCGTGTTTGAAGAAGACCGCGAATATGTAACCCGAGTCGTCAATTCCATTAGCCCAGAAAATCCCGTTGTCACAATTGAAAATCGGGTGATTGTTAGCTCCCAAGTGCGTTGGACGCAGTGGGTTAACCGAGGGATATTTGATAATTCCGGTTGCATTGTTGAATTCCAGGCGGTAGGACGAGATATCAGCGCGCGCAAAAAAGTTGAAGCAGAACTCGAACGAGCGAAAGAAGCAGCAGTGGCCGCCAACCTCGCCAAAAGCACTTTCCTTGCCAACATGAGTCACGAATTGCGAACTCCCCTGAACGCCATTCTCGGTTTTTCTCAACTGATGAATCAGGATACCAATCTGTTAACTGAACAAAAAGAGAACCTCAACATCATTCAGCGCAGTGGAGAGCATCTATTATCTCTAATTAATCAGGTGCTTGACCTTTCCAAAGTTGAAGCGGGAGGCATGAAGCTATCTGAAAATAATTTAAACCTTTATCAGTTTTTAGCTGAAATCGAGGATATGTTTGCGTTGAAAGCCACCGCTCTAAGCTTATACTTAAGATTTGAATGTGCTGCAGATGTTCCTAAATATATCTGCGTTGATGAAGTTAAGTTGCGCCAAGTGCTGATTAATTTAATCAGTAATGCCGTTAAGTTTACCTCTTCGGGAGGGGTGTCTTTAGAAGTAAAAAATAAACAGGTAAAAGCCCAAAGTGAAGCCGGAACCAAAACAACCAACAACCAACAACCAACAACCATTACCTTTGAAGTCAAAGATACGGGAGTTGGCATTGCGGCAGAGGAACTGGAGAATCTATTCAAACCCTTCGTGCAAACAGCATCCGGTCAAAAAGTGCAGCAAGGAACCGGATTAGGACTGACTATTAGCCGTCAATTTGTCCGCTTGATGGGAGGTGAAATAACAGTCATTAGTCACGGTAAAGCTTTCACGCCTGGAATGCCTCTCAAGGAATTTTTAGAAGACACAACGGGCACAACATTTAAATTTGACATTCCTGTGGGCATCGCTGATGCCAGTGCTATTGAAAACCAACCCCAAAGTCGTCGCGTCGTTGCGCTAGCGCCTAACCAACCCCAATATCGCATCCTCGTGGTGGACGATCGAGATTACAATCGGCAACTGTTAGTTAAACTCCTCAAACCTGTTGGTTTTGAAGTGGAAGAAGCGAGTAACGGTATTGAAGCGCTTGAAATTTGGGATTCATACTCACCCCATCTCATCTGGATGGACATGAGAATGCCGGTTATGGATGGTTATGAAGCCACGAAACGCATTAAAGGCACCCTTAAAGGTCAAGCTACTGCTGTTATTGCTATTACTGCTAGCGTGTGGGAAGAAGAAAAGGCAGTTATTTTATCGGCTGGTTGTGATGATTTTGTGCGAAAACCGTTCCACACAGAAGCCATCTTTGACATCATGGCTAAACATTTGGGAGTCGGTTATATTTATCAGGAGCAAGAGCTACCGTCTTCCCCTTCTAATGTGACTGGAGAACCGTTAAATTTCACTGATTTATTAGCAGCGATGTCAAAAGAATGGATAGTAGAATTATATGAAGCAGCTATGGACGCTGATTCGGAATTAGTTTTTCAACTCCTAGAGGAGATTCCTGAATCTCACGCTTTCGAGCTTGAAACTCTCAGGGGTTGGGTGACGAAGTTTCAGTTTGAGAAGATTCTCGATTTAACTGAACCATTAAGTTGGTGAATGATGATACAGCAGATTGCAGGTTTATGAAGTAAACCTGGGATCGCTCCCCGTAGGGAAACGGCTGAGCCTACGTCCGCCAGGGAATGAATTCCCTGTCTAATAGCTAAAGTCCTCTTAAGAGGACTGAAGAACTCATTAGTCCTCTTAAGAGGACTTTCACTTTGAGGCAGGGAATTCATTCCCTGCCGGACTATTGGTTGTATGTTAAGTTGACACGAATGGGCATGGTCCTGTGTCCCTAATGCACTTCATAAACCCGGTTTCTTGGGTCAGATTGCGTAAGCCGCGTTCATCCTATTTGATAACACGCGGTGGGTTCTGTTCCATCATTGACTTTAATGACGACTGTTTTAAGTCTGTAAGATCGCGGATGGTAATTGAGCAACCGTCTCCCAATTTAACAGCAGTGAAATAATAGCATTTGCCAAGGTAATCATTTTCTAGATGAACCTCTCCTTCAAGCGATTCTCCAGTCTCAACAACTTCTACTAATAAATCAAACAATCCGGGACTCAATTGATTAAGCAGTTTTTTCAGCACGGGTTCGCCCGCGAGTTCTGTTCTTTTTTTCCCTAAGAGTCTGGCAAAGACAGGGTTAACTACCAAGCAGCGAAAATCTTCAATTTCTCCAGCGATATCTCCCCTCACCGCATCTACGGCAGCTATTCCATCCAGAGATGAGTTTAGCAAATTTGCCAGCAGGCTGCGAGATTGGTAGGCAATTTCTGCGGTTTGCTGATGCCGCTCGATTGCTTCTTTAAGCTGGCGTTTTTGGTGCTGAATAGTGACCTGAGTTTCGAGGCGAACTAGCACTTCTTCCGGCTGAAAAGGTTTAGAGATGTAGTCAACTCCCCCTACCTTAAAAGCTTTGACTTTATCAAAAACTTGGTCAAGTGCGCTTAAGAAAATAATCGGAATTTCTGAGGTATTTTCATCTGCTTTAAGGGATTTGCAGACTTGATAACCGTCTATATCTGGCATTTTAATATCCAGCAATATAGCATCGGGGGGATAATGGTTAACAGTCCTCAAGGCCATCGCACCATTGGTGACGCAGCGAACTTTATACCCCTCATTAGTGAGAATTCTTGTTAGAAAACGCAGATTCTCTGGGAGATCATCAACAATTAAAATATTGCCTTTGCAAGTTCCTAATTCATTGATGTCACTTTCTCCTACCGAAGCTATCGTCATAGGTTCTCCTTCGACTTCTGCCTCGGCGAGATCAGTTGTGGTGGTTTGCTTCTCTAGCAGAGAGCGGAAGTTATTTTTAGTAACTTTTTCTCCCATTACGTCTGAAATGCGCTGCCACAGGATGGAAGATGAATCTTTGATATGTCCTACACTGAGGTACAAGCTGTCAGCAACAGCACTATAAGTTGTGTTTTTCCAAGCAGCTTTTAAGATTTCCTGCTCAAGAAAATTTAACGGTTTACTGGTTTTGGACTCTAAGGCTGATTCGAGAAATTCTAGGGCTTCTTCAAAAGTCATATACAAATCAATCTCATCGGGTAAGGTTTTTCCAGTTTTGCACCCTAATTTTGAGTTATGCACCGTACTAAGTCGGTGGATAAATTTCTAATAGCTATTATGACAGGCTTATTGACCATTGGTAACAAGTTAAGCTAAGAAAGCATTTGTCAATCAGCAATTATGCTCAACATTTACTCGGATTTTGGGCATAAAACTGAGATTTGGGCGATCGAGGAATCATGCCGTGGGTGATATTTATACCTACTCCCTCTCAAATCGTGAATTTTCCCCTCCTAAAAAAGCAGTTTTTTTGAGTAATATTACTGATTGACAAATGCAATTAAGTCTTAACTTGTCACCAATGCTTATTGACCATTACGCTCCGGGGCGATCGCCCTCGATCGTGATTTCACCTTGTCGAAATATGCAAAAGGAGATCGCGGCTGCCTAATTTTTTGTGAGGGGGATCGGCTTAAACCATTTAAGTGTAAGGCTTTTAAGGAGATTGCCACCCCCTGACCGCCTACAAAAAAACCGCAGACAAAACTGTCAGCGGCGAGTTGTGGTTGAGGTCAAACTCTAGAATCAGGAAATTAACAGAGGCGAGAAGTACGATCGCGCGCTTGAAGAGAAATGTATCGAAATAGAAACGCGATCGCAAATTTATTTTTTATACCCTCCGATAACTCCCCACCTCCAGATTGTTTCCCAACTACGCTTCAACTATCAGAGTAATGTTTTCCAGTCTCACGACGCGAACAACTTCACCGGGTTGCAAAGTTATTTCTCGAACGCACTTGGCAGGCCACCAACTGCTTTGAAATCGCACACTGCCGGATTGATTCGGTTTAATTTCTTCTTCAACGATCGCTCTTTCCAAATGGCTGACAGTCATGATTACTTTCTCCTGCTTCTAGGTTGGCCTGAACGTTGGGATGCTATAAACTTATAGCTTGACTCCCTAACCCTTTGATTTATAACGACGCTTCAACTATTAAAGTAATATTGTCAATTCCGACTACGCGAACCACGTCACCGGGTTCAAAAGTCAGGTCTCCATCGCACTTCGTCGGCCACCAACTGTTTTGGAAACGAACGCGACCGGACTCATTAGGCCGAATTTCTTCATCCACGATCGCTTTTTCGGAATTGTCAAAATTCATGATTGCTTACTCCCGATTGTAGATTTGCCTTAACTTTCAGAATTGATCGCAAACGACGCTGCAACGATCAAAGTAATATTTTCAATGCCCACGACGCGAACCACCTCACCGGGTTCAAAAGTCAAGTCTCGATCGCACTTCGCCGGCCACCAACTGTTTTGGAAACGAACGCGGCCGCATTCTTGAGGGCGAATTTGTTCATCTACGATCGCTGTTTCAACATCGTTAATAGACATAGCTGCTTGCTCCTGAATATAAACTCGACTCAATTGGTGTGTAAGTTAGAAGCTTGTCTGTCAACTTCCCCTCCACACTCAACAGTATCCCCGGCCAACCTCGGCCGTGTCAGTCGGGAAAAGTCTATACAAGTCCACTGTTTGAGCGTGTAAGCGAGTCGGAAAAAGTCTGTTAAAGTTGTCTCAGATGGGTAACGCTAAACCTGGTGACTAAATGGAAGCCGATCGTGCACTGGATTTTACTAATTCGTTACTTGTGGCTCGAAACCTGAAAACTCTCGACAACCTTGACAGCGCTATCTTTCGCGAAGCATGGATGGGAGTGCAAGGCAGGACGTACCAACAGGTTGCAGATAGTGAAGGATATGGAGTAGGGACTGTTAAAGATGCCGCGTCTAATTTGTGGAAGCGGCTTTCAGCGCTGTTTGGAGATGGCGAAAAAATTAAAAGAGACAACCTTCAAGCGGTTGTAGAACGGTATTGGCGCAGCTACTCGAAAGTAGAACCGCAGTCGGGACAAACTGTTCCGGCCCAAGTATCTCCTGGACTTGATGCGGATTTGGAAATCGAAAACCCGAACTTTTTGGGCCGGTTCGGGGCGATCGAAGATCTCAATACTCTTGTCGCCCAAGGTGCAAAAGTGATTGTCATCCAAAGTGCCGGCGGTATCGGGAAAACGACTTTGGCCAGACAGTATCTGAAATCTCAAGGGTTCGATCGAGTAATTGAACTGTTGATGGCAAAAGAGACAGAGAATATCACAGCCTTGGAAAGCGCGATCGAAGAATGGCTCAAGCAAGACTTTCAGGAAGAACCAGGGCCAGACTTTGGCGTCACCTTGGGACGGCTGAAGCGACAGCTTCAGACTCACAAAGTCGGCGTATTGATTGACAATTTGGAAGCCGCACTCGACGGACAAGGTAAGTTTATTGAACCGCACCGGCTTTACGTGGAACTGTTGCGAGTTTTGGCTGACGCGGCGGTGCAGTCGGTAACTCTGATTACCAGTCGCGATCGACTGTGCGATTCAGATGTCACCGTCGAACACTACTTGCTTCCGGGATTGGAAGTTGAAGTTTGGCGGCAGTTTTTTAGCTGCCGCAACATCAATATAGATGATGTCGCCCTCAAGGAAATGCACAAAGTTTACGGCGGCAATGCTAAAGCAATGGGCATTATTTGCGGCACGATTCGAGAAGATTTTGACGGAGATATGGCAGCCTACTGGCTGGAAAACAGCGAAGATCCCCTCCTTGAAACAGACTTAAAAAATTTAGTTACCAGTCAATTTAACCGCCTGCAAGAACTCGATGCCGAAGCCTATCAACTCCTCTGTCGCTTGGGCTGTTACCGCTATCAAGACGTGCCGACAGTCCCGACTGACGGACTTTTGTGTTTGCTGTGGGACGTGCCCGAAGCCGGACGCCGACAAATCATTAAATCGCTGTTGCACCGATCGCTAGTCGAGTCTCAGAAGGGCGAATACTGGCTGCATCCAGCAATTCGGGAAGAAGCTGTCGATCGGCTCTCGCCCGGAGACTGGGAGACTGCAAATCGCAAAGCCGCCGAGTTCTGGACAGAGAGTGTTGACAATATTGAGACTGTAGAAGATGCCCTGAAAGCTTTTGAAGCTTACTATCATTATGTGGCAATTAGCTGTTTCGACCAGGCCGCTAGCGTTATCCTCAAAAAAATCAATATCCAGTTTGCCAAAGATTACAAGCTCGGTAGAGCGCTCTACAAATTAGGTTTCTTGCAGCCAATAATTTCAGCAACTACTCGCATCGTCAACAATGTGACTTCTGATTATTATTTGAGCGGTTTATACAGTATTTTAGGCATTTGTTACCGAATTTTAGGCGATATAAATCAAGCCATAGAATGCCATCAAATATCAGAAATCAAAGCCACTAAATCTTTGCAAATTATAGCGAAAATTAGCGAACCGGAAAACGGCAAACAAGCTAATCTGGAATTCTGGAAAGTTAACGCTGCAATTAATATAGGTTTTTGTCAAATAGAAAGGCGTGAATTAGAATCAGCTATGGAGATATTTGTCAAGCTGAAAACTTCGCGGGACGAAATCGGGATTAATAGTTATTCGATCAATGTGGGGTTAGCTTTCCTCAACTCCTGTGTCGGAGCAAAAAAAGAGGCGGAAGAGCTCGCCGAAAAACTTTATGCCGATCGGGAAAACAGTCAGTTGGTGGGTACGGGATACAAATTAGTTTTTCTCGCCGCCACCTATCAAAACCTGGGAGAGACAGAGAAAGCTTTGAGCTTGTACCGTCAAGCGATCGCCCAGGCCGACCAAAACCAGTACAGCACCATCAAAGCCAAAGCTCTCAGCGGTATAGCAGCGCTGTACCGAGAACAGCGAGAATTTGACCAAGCCCTGCAGCACCATGCAGAAGCAATAGAAATACTCGATCAATCCAGCGCTAAATTAGACCGAGCCGAAGCTTGCTATCAACTAGCACTAACAGAACAAAAACTTGGTAACATCGAGAAAACTCAAGAAAATTTTGACCGCGCCATTCAACTGTTCAGCGAAATGGACGCTAGCAAACAAGTAGAAAAAGTACAGTTAGCTGCGACCAAAAAAACATAAAAAATACCTAATTAATCGAGCAAAAAATCAGAAAATAGATACAATAAACGAAAGAACAACCATAAACTTTGTAGATATGAAACTAAAACGATTGGGACACGTAGCCGTCTGCGTGCAAGACATAGAGAAGTCTGCTGAATTCTACCGCAACTTGGGTATGGAGTTAGTCTGGAAAGATGCAGACTGGGCTTATTTGAAAGCAGGAGAGGACGGATTGGCGCTGTTGAGTCCGAGTTACGACCAAGCAGGGCCGCATTTTGGGTTTGTATTTGACGATCGTACCGAAATGGAATCCGCCTACGAACAACTCAAAGCCGATGGTGTTTCCGTCACCCACATCCACGAACACCGCGACGGTACTGCATCTTTTTATGGCAGAGATCCAGATGGGAACGGCTTCGAGTACCTTTACGAACCTGCCTGAAGATTCTAGGGCTTACGAATCAAAACCCAAGAAACCGGGTTTTTAGCGGTTTCTGCGAGTTGCAGTGCGTCTTCTCGACAACAACCCGGTTTCTGTAAATTAAGTAAGCGCCCAGAAAAAAATAGAATACCCAGATACCCGGTTGGGCGTTCCTTCTTTCATTCCCGGAACATCCCTACAACTCCCCGAATAATCTGAGGTACTCACACCGAGGCTTCTCAAGTAAGGTGCAGGCTGTGAATCTGAAATATATCCACAACTTCCGAAAATCGGCTCGATAATCTAAAATCTAAAATCTAAAATCTAAAATCCTCATGTTGCAGAGAATACAAGTCAGAAACCGCTGGAAATCAATTTTCAAACCCTGGGAAGAAGCAGACCCTTGGCTGTTTGGCGCTTGCATCGCCCTCACCATCTTCGGGGGAGTCATGATCCGCAGCGTCGAAATCAACCAGGGGCTGATCGACTGGTGGCGGCACTGGGTAACTGGGGCAGTCGGTTTGTTCCTCGCCATCATCATTTCCCGCTGCCGTTACCAAACACTACTTGAGTGGAAATGGCCGATTTACATATTAATCAATTTGTCGCTGATTGCAGTGCGGTTTATCGGTACTACAGGGCTCGGTGCCCAGCGGTGGATCAACATCGGTGGCTTCTACCTGCAACCCTCAGAATTTGCCAAAGTAGGCATGATTGTCACTTTAGCAGCTCTGCTGCACGACAAGACTGTCCCCACGGTGGGTAATATGTTGAGGATGCTGGCGATTATGGCTGTACCCTGGGGATTGATCTTTGCCGAACCAAATTTAGGTACTTCCTTAGTCTTCGGCGCGATCACAATGGGGATGTTTTACTGGGGTAATGTCAATCCCGGCTGGCTAATATTGCTATTTTCTCCTCTCATCTCAGTTCTCCTCAATAACCTGTATACACCGATTTGGGTAGCCTGGGTAGTTATTGCGGGTATTATCGCTTGGCGAACCCTGCCTTGGCCCTGGTTGGGGACTTTCGGTGCTGTGTTGGTGAACGTTGTTTCTGGACAAGTCGGACAGCTTTTTTGGAATGTACTCAAGGATTATCAAAAAATGCGTCTGACAGGGTTTTTAAACCCAGAGAAAGATCCTTTAGGCAGCGGATATCACTTGATTCAATCTCGGATTGCTATTGGGGCCGGGGAACTCAAAGGCAGGGGTTTGTTTCAGGGAACGCAAACTCAGCTTAACTTTATTCCCGAACAGCATACAGACTTTATCTTTTCAGCTATTGGCGAAGAATTGGGGTTTATTGGCTGTATTTGCGTGCTGTTGGTGTTCTGGATAATTTGTTTCCGGTTGGTAACGATCGCTCAAACTGCTAACGATAATTTTGGTTCTTTGCTGGCGATCGGCGTACTGTCAATGTTGATTTTTCAGGTGTTCGTGAATATTGGGATGAACATTGGCTTGGCGCCGGTTACGGGCATTCCACTGCCTTTCCTGAGTTACGGGAATGCGTCGCTGCTGAGTAATTTTCTCGGCCTGGGGCTGGTGGAGGCGGTGGCCAGCCAGCGACAGCGCAAGAAGCGTTGGAATTAGGTCATTGGTAATGGCTAATGAGTTTTGGGAATGCGATCGCCCTTTTGATTTCTTTCGAGAGATTCTGCGGGCGATCGCATTTTTTGTCTATCGGCCAAGGCGCATCTAAATTTTATATTGAGTCCGGTTGCACCGTCTGTGATGGTTGACTGTTGACTGTTAACTGTTGACTGTGAGTCTAAAAAAATGAAAATTGCGTGGATATTTGTTGGCAGCTTCATTCGACTTTACGCCCGACGATGAAGCGCGGATTTGATATCATTCCGGCGCAGCCGGAATTGATATTACGCTTCCTGAGCGGAGCCTTTATGACTGTCAAGTTTGATAAAATTCTTGTGGCGCGCGCGCGAGAACACGCAAAAAAATAAAATTTAGAGGCCAAACAGCTTAAGTATATCAACTTAATTAAACCACTCCTGACGCAAAAAATAAATTGTTTTATGCGCTATGGGTAAGCCACTCTCTGTGCAGTCGAGGCCCTACTGAGGACGTTATTAATGCCTAAAACCCTTCCTATTATTACATCTTTTTCTCCTTCTTCCTTCTTCCTTCTTCCTTCTTCCTTCTTCCTGACATCCGTTACATCCGTTACAAAATCCGTTGCCGAACTTCCTTCGCCTCTGATTATTCGTTCATATTCTTGTACGTAGCAACAGCCGAAGGCGAACTCCGGTTTAAATAACGAAATATCCAATACTTAAATACCGTATCCAAGATCACTGGAAACGTTGCAATGAACAAAAATATGAACTGCCTATTTTCTGGCAGTCCCAAATGCCTCGATACACCTTCGAGAACTACTTCCCAACCATGAGGCGAGTGGAATCCGACAAACACATCTGTAAACAAAATAATTACGAAAGCTTTCGCACTGTCACTGAGGCCGTAAATCACATCGTCCATGAAAGACTTTAAAATCTCAATCTCTTTCTTGTTAGTGACGATAATCGCGGCAAAGGCAATGAAGGAAATCAAATCGGAAAAAATATTTTTAATGGCTCCCCCACTTTCAGAGCGGTATTCCTCCGCTAGTTCAACTGCTTTCGCGGCAATCATCTTTTCCGTTTCCTCTAAAGAAAGCGAGGGAGCAGTGCCTATTAACCTTTTAAATTTGAGGCTTTGCTCAAATCTCTCCAGTTCTTGGAATGCTTCTTCTTCCAGGTTAACATTTATGAAAAGTGGAGCATTTTCTTGACCTCTAAAATGGTCAACTATTGGGCCGACTAGAAAGTTTTTGGAAATTTGATTCGTCAACAGCGGAACTAAAATCAAAAGCAAAATAAACCTGAGAGAAATAATTGTTTTTACTTTGGAATTGCGAAAATTCTTGACTACTTCTTTTTCAGCTCCAGGGTCTAAATCTTTAGTGATTCGATTCAAAGTACCCAAAAGCGATCGCGGTAATAAATTTACTTCTTCATAGTTAGTGTCAACCTCACCATCGTGAATTTGAACAGAATTAGCTGAACCTTTATTTTTGGGGTCAGGTGGAGAGCTGCTATTTGTAGATTTTGCCTGCACATTTACTGAACTGACAACCGGAACAATTGCCGTCGATCTACTATTATTAATATACTTGTCGATGACTCCATCAATAAACTCTAGCTTCTCAAATATAAGGGATTCTCTATCTTTATTGTTGAGATGTAATCCGTGCTGGTGATGATCAGCGCTGTGCCCCGTTTTCGGTTTTGCCCCCACTCGCTCCGGCAGTTCCAAAAAAGAACGGCTAGCATTAAACTCAACCATTCGGGTTTGGATGACCTTGAGGTATTTTTCCAGTTCGGATTTAAAGTAAGAAAGTGTGCTTTGTCCGTAATCTCCAGATCGCTCAGAGATTCCTTGACCGCCAAAATGCTCGTCTTCGATCGCCTTAATTGCTAACGCAGCATCGTAGGCTTGTTCTAGGGCCCTCTCAGGCGTTTCTCGATACCATTGGTGAAGGCTGTAGAGATATTTTACAATCCTGTGCCACGGAGAAGTATTCATAGCTAAAGCTTGTTAGTTGGCTGTAGACATTATTGATTAAAGTATTCATGGTATGGTAACAAATTTACATAAATTGGGAACTGCCACTGAGGATTCTGTTTGGATTGTCGGATCTGCCCGCAGTGGCAAAACCACTCGTTTAGTCGAGCAGTTCTGCATTTGGAGCCAAACTGTCAAGCCCTTGCCCACAACAGTTTCAGGGCGATCGAGTTCCGGGCGGCGGCGGGCTGGACAAACTGCCCCAGCAATTTTAGTCTTAGCAGCTAACGGAGACAACCGGCTAGAATTAGCCGATCGCATCGCCGTCGCTACCGAAGGAAAATATACCTTTCACTCCACAACACCCTTCGGTTTTTTTGAGCAGGAGGTATTGTTATTTTGGCCCCTCCTAGTTCAGTCGCTGGATTTGAGGGCTCAATTTCCCCTACGGCTGCAACCTGAAACAGAACTGGAACTTGCCGCGAGACTCTGGCGTCGCGAATTAGACGAAGGGATTTTGCAAAAAACAGGGGTAAGTCCAAACCGAATGGTGCGTCGAACACTAGACTTATTACAACTGGCTGCTGTCAGCGGTACGCCGAGAGAAGAGATTCCCAGCATTCTGGAACAGGGATTTGCTGGTGACGGCGGCTCGACCAACCTGTGGACTAGCATGGGAGAGTTGCTGGAAAGGTGGCGGGAATGGTGCTTGACGCGGGGGCTCCTGACTTACGGGATTGTTTGCGAACTCTACTGGCGCTATTTGTTGCCGGATGTCAGTTACCAGCAGCATTTGGCCTCTAGATACCAAGCTGTGATCGCAGACGATGTTGACGATTATCCGGCGATAAGTTGCCATTTGTTCGATCGAATGCTCGACCAAGGTGCAGCGGGGGCGTTCTCCTACAATCCAGATGGAGGAGTGCGTTTGGGCTTGGGGGCTGACACGGAATACCTAGCCCAACTCGAACACCGCTGTCAAAGTGTGGAAAATTTGGACGCAAAAGCGGGTTTAGCCGCAGAGATTGGAGATTTAGCGGTAAGTTTAGCAGTTAATTCTGAGGGTTTTTATCCTTTAGGCTTGAGTTTGCCCGGATCAGTTCGATCGCTCCAAACTACTTCCCGGGCTCAACTGCTGCGAGAAACCGCCGAAATCATCGTGGATGCGGTGAAGTCACAAGCCGTGGAACCGCAGGAAATCGCCGTAATTGCCCCTGGGATGGATGCGATCGCCCGTTACAGTTTAACGGAAATTCTCGCGCGAGATGGTATCGCCGCCGTATCTCTCAACGATCAGCGGCCGCTCTCGACTACCCCAGAGATTCGAGCTTTACTCACTTTGTTAGCCTTAGTTTATCCGGGACTCGGCCGTTTAGTCGATCGAGACGGCACAGCCGAAATGCTGGTAGTGTTGGGCAGCCAGAAACACCGTTCATTGGAAACAGAAGATTCCAACTCGATGTTCAATCTAAAATCTCAAATTCACAATCAAAAATCGATCGACCAAGTGAGGGCAGGTTTAATCGCCGATCACTGTTTTTGCCCAGATATCGATCGACCTCAATTGCTGCCAATTACAGCCTTTCCCCGGTGGGACAGAGTGGGACACCGAGCAGCCAGGGCCTACGAGCACATTGTCGAGTGGATCGAACAACAGCGATCGCAACAGCAGGAGCGGCTGTTGCCGAGTCCAATTGCCCTACTCGATCGAGCCATCCAGAAATTTCTCATGAACGACAGATACCTGCCCTACGATCGGCTAGCAGCCCTGCGCGAGTTAATGGAAACCGCCACCCACTACTGGGAAATCAACGGGCGAATGCAGCGCGTAGAACCAACAAACGGCGGCGACTCAGAAACGATCGCCCGGTTCATCCAGTTGTTGCGCCAAGGAACCGTCACCGCCAACCCCTTTCCAGTGCGTCCAGAAGGCCCAGCAGCCAGAGCCGTCACCCTCGCCAACATCTTCCAGTACCGCAGCAGCCGCCGCGCCCATAAATGGCACTTTTGGCTGGATGCCGGCTCGCCCCTGTGGCTGAGCGGCGGTGCGGCGACATTATTTGGCGCTCCCTTATTTTTGCGATCGCAACAGGGGCGTCCCTGGGAAACCGAAGAGGAAACGGCGGCCGACCAACAGCGACTGCGGCGAATTCTGCTAGATTTGTTAAGTCGCTGTTCCCTGCTTTACCTTTGCCACAGCGAACTATCTGTCAGTGGACAAGAACAAACCGGGCCGCTTCTGCCCCTAATTAACAGCTCTGTTTCTTGTCAGCAGTCAGCATAAGGCATTCACTTCTGCAGGCAAGAGGCACATCTGTATTCCGCATCCAACATTCGGAAAGAAAAAATTATGACGGCGAAGATTTTTATTTTTTCTGATTCTGGATAAATACACCGGGCTCACTCCCAGCCCGACTTCTAGGTTCTATCGAAATGGCGCGATATTAAAGTATACCCAACATAGGCCTCAAAACGTGCAATCATTAATATTTTGAGATCAAAAGATGCCCCGCTTAAAAAATATCTATAGCCGTGGCAGTTTTGATTTAGTATGTTAGAAATGATGGGGTTATTAATCAATTTTAAGCCAGATTTGTGGCAACAAACTGATACTAATCAGTTCTTAAAGTTAATCGGGATCGTCGTTTAAAGGAGCCAAAATAATGCCAAGTGCAGTGCCAGTAATAATTATACCACCTCCAACACCAACACCAGAACCAGAACCAGAGACGCCAACACCAGAACCAGAACCAGAGACGCCAACACCAACTCCGACTCCGACTCCGACTCCAACACCTCCAACACCTCCCTCCGGGGACGACACAATTGGCGACATAGACGACACAGGGGGCGGAGGCCAAGGTACCTCGCCCGGAATCATCGGCGGCGTAGTCCGCGGCGGAGAAACCAACGACTCCTTAGTTGGCAGTCCCGGGCCCGACGTGATTTCCGGGCTGCAAGGCAACGACAACCTGCAAGGAGCCGACGGCGACGATTTAATATTCGGGGCCGAGGATGACGACGTGCTGTTCGGCGGGCCCGGGAACGACGTTCTAGATGGCGGTTCAGGACTCGATACCCTGTACGGAGGCAAAGACAACGACTCCCTCGACGGGGGAAATAACCCTGACGTGCTGTACGGCAATGACGGCAACGACACGGTAATCGGAGGCGAAGGCAGAGACACGGCTTACGGCGGCAAAGGCAGCGACAGCTTGCGTGGCGGTTCTGGCGACGATAGCTTTTTGGGCGATCGAGGCGACGACATCGTGTGGGGCGACCAAGGTAACGACTCGCTCTTCGGCGGCGATGGCGAAGACTTGGTATTTGGCAACGAAGGAGGCGACTGGCTTTACGGAAACGCCGGCGGGGATACATTTTTTTCCGGCGACGGCGACGACATCGTATTCGGCGGTGACGGCGACGACATCGTGGACGCCGGTGCTGGCAACGACGTGATTTGGGGCGAAGCAGGCAAAGACGTAGTGGCAGGAGGCGAAGGCAGAGATGTCTTCGTCATCGGTGCCTTCAGTTCCCCCAGTGGCAGCAGTAGCGACGGTACGAACCCGGCATTTCTCACCACAGGCGGCCCCGATCTCGCCGATGCCGACATTTTCACAGACTTTCGCCAAGGCGAAGATTTAATCGGGTTAAGTGGCGACCTCAAGTTTGAAGATTTGGTAATCTTCCAAAGCACTGAGACCAAAGCCGGCAGTACGATTATTCGCAACGGCGTCAGTGGCGACTTTTTAGCAGTATTGCCCGGAGTAGACAGCAGAACCCTAGGGCGAAGCTCATTTGTAATTGCCCCCACAGTTCCCGGCAGCGCAACTCCGCTTCCCCTACCGACGCCGACAGACAGTCCGACGCCGACAACCAGTCCGACGCCGACAACCAGTCCGACGCCGACAACCAGTCCGACGCCGACAACCAGTCCGACGCCGACAACCAGTC
>NZ_JAUBSH010000074.1:28491-31962 GCF_036704705.1 Microcoleus sp. K1-B1
CGACGCCAGACGAGCCGGTGCCGACGTTCCCGACGCCGAATTTGCCGACGCCGACAGGAAGTCCGACCCCGACAGGCAGTCCGGCGCCGACACCACCGACGCCCATCTTTAACCAACCTCCAAGAGCAGTTAACGACAACTTCACCACGGTTGCGGGTCAAGAACTCAGTTTCAACGTTCTGTTGAACGACACTGACCAGGAACAAAGCGCTCTGACTGTCACGACTTTTGCTCCAGCAAGCAAAGGGAGCCTGGTTCCCGTGGGCGGTGGCGTATTCAAATACACCCCGAATCCGGGCTTCTCGGGTACTGACAGCTTCAGCTACTCGATTTCAGACGGCAGCGGCGGCACAAGTAAGGCGGTAGTAACCATCAACGTCAGTAGCCCGCCGCAGCTAATAATTAACGACGGTGTGGTGGTTGCCAAAAGTAATCCTACCCAGACAATTACTGCCGCCGATTTGTTAGTCACAGATCCCGACAACAGCCCCTTGGAAATCGTTTACACGATTACTAAAGCCCCCGACGCTACCAGAGGTTTTGTCCAAAGGGGTACCACCTTTCTCAACGTGGGCGGCAAATTCACCCAAGACGATATCAACAACAACATCGTCAAATACAACTTGCTGGCAGCAGGTGGTAGCGACAGTTTCACGTTTACAGCCTCCGACGGGTCTGCAACTATCGGGCCGGCATCCTTCAGCATCACGGTGGTAGATAATATTGTCGATCGCAGCGCACTCCCGGCCAGCAGCTTTACAGGCAGCAACCTCAGCGACTTCATCCTCGGCGGGGCCGGCGACGATACCCTCTCTGGGGGCGACGGCAACGACATCATCGATGGTAATCGCGGCAACGACCTCGTATTCGGTGAAACAGGCAACGACTCGCTGGTGGGTGCGATCGGCAACGACACCGTTGACGGCGGACTGGGCAACGACACCGTTGACGGCGAAGACGGCATAGACTCGCTGATCGGCGGACTGGGCAACGACCTGATGTTCGGCGGCAATGACAATGACAACCTCTTGGGCGGTGACAACAACGACACCATTGACGGCGGAACAGGCAATGACTCGATGTTGGGAGAATCCGGCGAGGACTCGATACTTGGTGGCGCCGGGATTGACACCTTACTTGGTGGCATTGGCGACGACTCCCTCGACGGCGGTGCAGGCGACGACATCCTCGACGGTGGACTGGGCAGAGACTTGCTCGACGGCGGTATCAATAACGATTCGATCTTGGGCGGGGACAACGATGACACGATTTTGGGTGGAGAAGGCAACGACACGGGACTCGGAGGTTCGGGCAATGACTACGTGTTGGGCGAGGCCGGCAGCGACTCCCTCGACGGCCAAGCGGGCGACGACACTCTCGACGGCGGTGCCGGCAGTGACTGTCTCAGCGGCGCCTTCGGCAATGACTTGGTATTGGGCGGCGATGACAACGACTCGCTTTCCGGCGGTGCAGGCAATGACATTTTGGGCGGTGGCAACGGTTCTGACTTGCTCACGGGCGATGCTGGCAATGATTTCTTCTACTACGAAACTCCCAGCGAAGGCGTGGACGTGATTGCTGACTTTAACGCTAACGGCAGCGAGACCGACAGATTTTTGTTCAGGTCATCAAATTTCGCAGGTTTAACCAACTCAGGAACTACTCTTGATTTCACCAGTTTTATCGTCAGGAATATCGGGTCTAGCGGCGACGACATTAGCAAGCAATCAGTCATTTTGTTTGAATCTAAATTTGACAACGCTCAAGCAATAAATGCAGTGTTGAAGAATCAAAACGGTTCGAGCAAAACGGGAGCTTTCTTCGTGTACCTGAACAATACTTTTAACAAGTACGTTCTCGGCTTCGACCCGAATGTGGCAGATGACAGTCTCCCAGCTTTCGATTTGGCAGTGTTGAATTCTATTCCTACAGTGCCCGGAGCGCTCAGTACCGTCATTACTGCATCTGACTTTAAGTTTATTTAGTAGTTTTTGAGTAGCGTCGCAAGGAGTCGGAACAATGCCAAGTGCAGTACCACTAATTTTTCTCGAAGGGCGGCTACCCGATGAGAACGAGGATAGTTTGGATAGCGGCACGGTGCCGCAGCCTACGCCGTCGTCGGGGACGGAGCCGCCGATGATGACGGGGACGGAGCCGCCGATGATGACGGGGACGGAGCCGCCGATGATGACGGGGACGGAGCCACCGATGATGACGGGGACGGAGCCGCCGATGATGACGGGGACGGACCCGGACATTTTAATCACCCCCGTGCCGCGGCCGACTCTGACAGTTCCCACGCCTCCCCCAGAGCCACTTTTTGTCGATGGCTTAGTTGTCGCAAATGATGGCAGTAACTATTTAATCGGCAGCTTGTTCAATGACACGATTGCCGGGGGTGCCGGCGACGACACACTTTTGAGTCGGGACGGAGACGATCTACTCAGGGGCGAAGACGGTAACGATTCTCTCAACGGTGGCGCTGGTAAAGATTTTGTTGAGGGCGGGCGCGGTAATGACACGGCGCGGGGCGGCAAAGGCGATGACTTGGTTTCTGGCGACGAGGGCGGTGACGTAGCTTTTGGCGACCAGGGCAATGATATTGTTTTGGGTTCCGAAGGCAACGACTCGCTCTACGGCGGTAAAGGCAATGACTGTCTGCGCGGTGGTGGGGAGGATGACCTGATTTTTGGCGACAAGGGCAGTGATACTGTTTTTGGCGACACGGGTAACGACTGCCTGATCGGCGCTGGGGGCAATGATATTTTGTTGGGCCAGGAGGGCGGGGATGTCATCACCGGCGGTGTTGGTAACGATACTGGTGATGGCGGCGAGGGTGATGACCTGCTCTTCGGGGGCGATGGCAATGATTCTTTGTCTGGAGATGCTGGGGATGATATTCTTTCGGGCGATCGCGGATTGGATACTCTCACAGGAGGCGACGGATCGGATATCTTTGTTCTCGGTAGGGTGGGCACGTCGGCTGGTAGCAACGGGTTTCTCACTACTGGGGGTCGCGAAATCGGCGATGCTGATGTAATTAGAGATTTTAATGCGGGAGATTCGATCGGTCTGGCTGGAGGTTTGAACTTTACAGAGTTAGAAATTTTCCAGGGCCAAGGCTCGAATTCTAGCAACACGATTATTAGGGACAGGCAAACTGGGGAATTTTTGGCGGTGTTGATTGATGTTCGATCGAACTCGCTAGATGAATCTCGGTTCACTACAGCTCAAATACCGCGCGTAGACGACAATCCCTTCACCATTGAGGGGACAAGTCCGAATCCGGCACCATCACCGGGGACAAGTCCGAATCCGGCAGCGGGGACAAGTCCGGCACCATCACCGGCACCAGCAACGGGGACAAGTCCGGCACCATCACCGGCACCAGCAGCGGGGACAAGTCCGGCACCATCACCGGCACCAGCAGCGGGGACAAGTCCGGCACCATCACCGGCACCAGCAGCGGGG
>NZ_JAUBSH010000074.1:32062-34312 GCF_036704705.1 Microcoleus sp. K1-B1
ACAAGTCCGAATCCAACTCCAACAACGGGGACATTGCCGACACAGGTTCCGAGTCCGAGTCCGAGTCCGACTTCGGGCGCGACAAGTCCGAGTCCGAGCCCTTCGATCGTCCCCACTCCAACTGCGGCGCCCCCAACTCCTCCGCCTTTGGGCGGGGGGCCGAGCCCGCCGAGTTTTACATCTCCGACTCCTAACCAGCCGCCGATCGTGGAAGCGGGCAAGACAGTGACCGGTTTGCAGAATTTGCCTCTGTCTCTGAGCATTTCGGCGCCCAGCGACCCGGAGGGCGATCCACTGTCGATCGCGGTAGTCGGACTTCCAAATCCTACTTTTGGTCAGGTAATTACGGGTACGAGCCCCCTCACCGTGAACCAAAAGTTAACCGTTCAGGATTTACTCGGGCTGAAATTCCAACCTGGAACAAACGCGATCGGGCAAGCCGGTTCTTTCAGCTACAGCGTAGCTGACGACCAAGGTGGCACGGCAGCAGGGTCAGTGGCGATTAACATCAATTCTTTCGATACCTCCGTAACTGTTCCAACTATTCTGTCGCCGATTGCTGTCGATGACGGCATCGTATTTACCAATACGAATAATTTGCTGCCCACTTTCATCGACGTGCTGGCCAACGATTCCAGCCCGCAAAAAGGGACGCTCAACATTATCAATGTCAGCACACCACAACTGGGGGTAGCTGTAAATCTTGTCTCTCAAGTGCAATTCATCCCCGGCAACGTAGCGGGTACAACTGCTTTCACCTACAGCGTCAGCGACGGATTCGGGACAATTCCGGGCGTAGGTACTGTCACCGTTCAAATCTTGCCGGCTGATAGCGGGCCTAACAATTTGGTTGGGGGTTCTTTGCCGGACAATTTGGACGGTTTGGCGGGCAGCGATACTATTGATGGTCAAGGTGGCAACGATACGATTAACGGCGGTTTGGATAACGACGTGCTCGTAGGGGGCCTCGGCGCAGATACCATGACAGGGGGCGGCGGCAACAATCAATTCCGCTATACCAGCCCTGCACAAGGTGGGCCGGCTTTTGATGCGGCTTCTTCGGCGGCGATCGAGGCTGCGATCGCGGCGGGCGGATACGATGTGATTACTGATTTTAGCGGTCTCGGTGTGCCGATCGCCGATCAGTTTAATTTTGCCCCCGGATTTGCGAATCTTAGCGGTAACACCCAAGTTCTGCTGAATGTGCAGACAACTGTTTCTGCAAATATTCTGGGAGGAAGTGCTTTCTTGTTTGCCTACGATTCCGGCGGCAATACTTACATCATTTATGACGGCAATGGCAATAACCTCACCGCCAGCGATTCTCGCATTTTGGCGAAGTTAAATGGTGTAACTGGGGTTTCTGCTCTTTCGGAATTTGACTTGACGTTTATCTAGGAAGATAATAGGTTTGAAACCGCAGATTAACGCAGATTAACGCCGATTTTGTTGGCAGTTTATCTGCGTTAATTTGCGTTCATCGGCGGTAAAAAATTAAATCTGATTATCTTCAGAAAAAAGTCCCAACAAAGGGCCGAGAATAGCGCCGAAAACAAAGCCGCCAGCGTGGGCCCAGTAGGCAACTCCCCCGGATTCCATGCCGACACTTGCCGGGGCATTCAAGGAAGCCAGGCCGCTCAATGCTTGCTGTGCAAACCAAAATCCTAGAAAGAAGAAAGCGGGGACTCTGACAGTGGTAATAAAGATGCCCAAGGGCAGCAGTGTCAGAACTTTGGCTTGGGGATATCTGAGAATGTAAGCTCCCATCACGCCGGCGATCGCGCCGCTAGCACCCAGGGACGGAATGGCAGATGCGGACGAAAAAAACCACTGAGTTAGTGATGCTAAAACGCCGCAAGTAAGGTAAAATATTATAAATTTGACGTGTCCTAAACGGTCTTCTACGTTGTTGCCAAAAATCCACAAAAATAACATATTTCCGGCAATGTGGAGAAAGCCTGCGTGCAGGAATTGGGAGCTAATTAGTGTCGTCCATTCGGGAAATGGCGAAACGGGCAGAGCAACCCGACACATATTGCTTAACTGGCAAGGAATTACGGCCCAAGAGTAGAAAAATTCGGTTAATTGTCGATCGCCCAAACTGAGTTCGTACAAAAATACTAATATGTTTGCGGCAATCAGCCCGTAGGTGACGTAGGGAGTGATAGTAATGGGCTGGCGGGGTGACAACTCCGCCGCAACCGAGATAGAGTGAGGTGTTGACCAACTTGTGGTAAAAAAAGATAGGTC
>NZ_JAUBSH010000075.1:0-34221 GCF_036704705.1 Microcoleus sp. K1-B1
TTCTCTCCCGGCGCGGTGGCTTTAGTTCTTCTCAAAGCCACCGTTCTCATCTTTATTTAGTCTAAAGTACAGTAAAATCTAAAATCTAAAATCTAAAATTGTATTGATGCCACGGGCGATCGCACATTCCTTTGAAACTCTCCTTAAATTCGAGCGTACTCTTCCCTTTCCCAATCAGAGCCAGCCTCTTGACATCCCCACTTTGACAACAGCTATAATCAAAATAAATACAGCAGCGGCAGGGATTCACACAATTATTGAATTGTACCTAGCCAGCTAGCGCTCGGGGAAACTATCGTTAAGACGGTAAGCCATCTACCAGCAAAACCCAGTCTTAAAACTATTGATCATCCCCATGCTTGAACAACTACAAAATTCAGGTTCTCAGTCCTCGGACATTTTAACAGGAGAGCGATCGGCCTCTCAACTCGCACCAACTTCAACCACCAATCAAAACTTTATTTATAGAGTTTTAGAACTTACCAACATTGAACGCAGTAAATTAGGTTTGTCGCCGCTAACCTTAAATACTCAGTTACTAAATGCTGCGGAAAATCACAGCCAAAACATGGCACTGCAAGACTTCTTTTCCCATACCGGAAAAGATGGTTCGTCATTAGGAAGTCGGATTACTGCAACGGGCTATCAATTCTCAGCGGCCGCAGAAAACATAGCTGCTGGATCTTCTACACCCGAACAAGTTGTATCATCGTGGATGAACAGCAGCGGCCACCGGACTAACATTCTTAACCCCAATCTCAAAGAAATTGGGATTGGTTACTATTTTTTAGCCAACGATACTGGCACTGAAAATTGGAATCACTATTGGACGCAAGTTTTTGCGACTTCTCTTGACGGTAGTGTCAATCCCGCACCGACACCGACACCAACTCCCACACCAACTCCCACACCAACTCCCACACCAAACACTATATCTATTACTTCGCCAATACCCAATGCTACAGGGGATGGCAGCCCCACGACAGCACCCAAAAATACAGCCAGTGGCGGCAATTATTTCCTATCAGATAGTGCCGATACTCAAATACCGACAAATGCTGCGGGATTGCCAATTTTGGCCCTTTCCGGTAAAGACAATATCACGGGGGGAGAAGGTGCTGATAGCATTAATGGAATGCAAGGTGCGGATACAATTAATGGTGCCGACGGCAATGACAGCTTATCGGGCGGCAAAGAATCTGATGTAATTGATGGCGGTGTTGGCGATGATTTTATCAGCGGCAACAACGATAACGATCGACTAATCGGAGGAGACGGTAACGATACTATTCGCGGCGGTAAAGAAGATGATGTCTTGATTGGCGGTAACGGCGATGATTTGTTGGCGGGCGATCGCGGGCAAGATATTTTGACGGGCGGTGCTGGAAATGATACGTTTATCTTAGCAGGAGGTTTGTCTGCTACGCCTACTTTAATTAGTGCCGATGTAATTGTCGATTTTGGGGCTGGGGATAAAATTGGTTTGACTGACGGTATCGGATTTGCAAACTTGACTTTTGAAGCTGTGAGTTTGCAGTTGGATGGAGGTGCAAGCGTCGCTTCTACGGCGATTAAGTCTGGCAGTAATTATTTGGGAATCGTGCAGGGAGTCAGTCAAAGTCAACTTACATCTTCTGTTTTTGTCAACGCCTAAAAAACATCATCTCCAGATTCCCGACTCCTCTAAGAAGTCGGGAATCTAACAACAAGAGCGCTTTATGTTAAATTTTGAGAGGATAATCAGGGGGGCTGTTTAGAGAGATTGATTGTTATACTGATTATATCAAGTCTTGCTACAATCTGCATCATTCCTAAGAGGGGTAAGTATGAAAAAAGTAGCCGTGTTTGGCAATACTGGAGGTGGTAAATCAACTCTCAGCAAGAGATTATCAGAAATCACGGGTTTGCCACTTTACCCCTTGGATAAGATTCAATATCAATCTGGGGGCGCTGAGGTTCCAAATGAAGAATATAAGCGTACCCATGAGAAAATTTTGGCGACTGACCGATGGATTATAGACGGTTTTGGTTGCATGGAAACCGTCTGGGTTCGACTCAACGAGGCAGATACTCTGGTTTTTGTCGATCTGCCCCTATACGTGCATTTCTGGTGGGTGACTAAACGGCTGATTACAGGTAAGTTTATACCGCCAGAAGGCTGGCCCCAAAAGAGTCCGATCTTGAAGAGTTCAATTAATAGTTACCGTGTTCTTTGGTTGTGTCACAAGTATTTGACTCCCAGATACCGCGAGTATGTCGATCGCGCTCAAAATACCAAAAGTGTTTATCACATCAGATCTACTGAAGAGATTTCACAATTTTTTGAATCGATATCGCAAATGACTGATGACTGTTGACTGATGTTATTTGTTATTTGTTATTGGTTAGGAATGAAAAATCAATAACTTGCACAATTAAACCCCAGAAGCCTTGCTCCAAGGTAAACTATTGCTCTATTAGTCACCTTATTTATTTTTCATTCCTTAGCTGCTACCAATAACCAATAATATCATGTCCGATCGAGTGACCGCGATACCTCCGTTGGGGCGGGTTTACAGGATCTCTCATTGTCAATATAGATCGTTCGTTAATCTGCCCCTACAGCAATTATGGGCGAAGCGAAGCGGAGGGAATTGACCGGACACGATCTAACTAATAATCAATAACTAATGACTACTGACTACTGACTAATTGATGCCACAGCCGATCGCAAATTCCCTTGAAATTCTCCCAAAATTCGATCGCACTCTTCCTTTTCCAAATTAGTCCAGTGCATCATCAAAGCTAATTTTACAGACTTGCCGCTTTTTTCGAGCAAAAAACCCGCCTCCTCCCGGTTCAAATCAGTCAAATCTTGCAACATCCGCACAGCCCGATCGCGCAATTTCTTATTAGTCACTGCCACGTCAACCATTCGATTGCCGTAAACCTTCCCCAGCTTCACCATTACCCCAGTCGAAATGATATTTAAAGCCATTTTTGTTACTGTACCGGCTTTCAAGCGCGTCGATCCCGCCACTACCTCCGGGCCAACCAACAACCGAATATCAACATCAGCCTCAAAATTCACTTGTTCGACGGGTACGCAGGCCATAAACACAGTCTTCGCCCCCCGCTGGCGTGCCGCCTGCAAAGCGCCCGCGACAAACGGCGTCGTACCCCCAGCCGTAATGCCGACAACCACATCTAAGTTGGTAATTTGACGGTGGGCGATCGCCTCGGCCCCATCCTCAGCCCGATCCTCCAAATCCTCCGAACTCCGCACCAAAGCCCCCGCACCCCCGGCAATTATGCCCTGTACGAGTTCTGGCGGCGTGCAGAAGGTGGGGGGACACTCGGCCGCATCCAGCACCCCCAAACGCCCGGAAGTACCCGCACCGACGTAAAACAGGCGACCTCCTTGACGCAGAGACTCGGCTGCAATGTCGATCGCTTGGGCTAACTGTTCGCGGGCGCGGGCGATCGCGCTTAAGGTTTGGGCGTCTTCCCGGTTGAACAAGTCCACTAATTCGATCGAACTGAGTTGGTCTAAATTCTCGCTGTTGGTATTCACCTGTTCAGTCAGCAGATGGCCCCGTTCTTCCAAATTCTTCATTTTTTGTCAGTTGTTAATTGTCAGTTGTCGGCCTTCAAGCGAAGTCAGGAGACATAAAGAGTCCCCGGTTCAGCCTGGAAGCCTGTATCTAGAAATTGAGCCTAGGATCGATCGCGCTGGAAGATATCAAATTTATCCTTCTTCCCTCTTCCTTGTTCACATCGATCCTCGAATCTCAATATCCATCCGTTACATCCGCTACAGAATCCGTTGCCCAACCTTCCTTTTACAAAAGTCCTTCGAGTCGGCGACGAATAGAATCCAGTTCGTTTTGGGAAACCTCAGAATCCGGTTCGGGTTCGGGTTCGGGCTCCGGCTGCCACTGAGTCTGTGTTACATTGTCTTCTGGCGGAATAGCCAGCGCCCCCGCGGGCACAAGTTCCCAATCATAATCAACACTGTCGCAAAACTCCTTAATTTCCTCATCGTCGATCGCCTCAACAGTGGGCTCGGGGAAATCCTGAGCTTCCAACATCACGCCAAAGCGGGTGGCGTCGTCTTCTGACTCAAACATCAGAACTTTATTGCGATCGCCGAGTTGAATGGTATGAATTCCCTCATTCTCGGTGCGGGCATTGAAGAGTAAGACGAACACTCGCATAAGTTTTAAAGACCTTCTTAACCACCGTTTTTTTATCTTAGGAGCGATCGTGCGATTTTAGATTTTAGATTTTAGATTTTAGATTGACTGTCGGTTTTAGGTGGTGTTGCGTGTTTTGATTAAGTTCGGTAAAGGTTTCTGGAGTCTACCCTGGAGGGGGACGTGTTTAGATTTTAGATTTTAGATTGTAGATTTTAGAATTGACCCCTGATCTTGCACGCGCGGGGATCGAGAGGATTTAGGGGAGTTGGATGACTTGGTATTAGGTCGTGTTGCGTGTTTTGATTAAGTTTAGTAAAGGTTATTGGACTCTGCCCCGGAGTGGGGGGCGTGAATCTTGAAATTCGATCCTCTGCTGCAAGCTTCGCTAACGCCCGATCGGCACTTCCGACCTCACTTGTGAGTCTACCAAAGGCAGAAGCCACCCTGGCGAATCACAGAAATTATACCTGTGTAAAATCGGCTGATTCCCTTAATTCCTGAATTCTCTGATTTCTGAGAAACACCCATGACTAACTCGGACGACGACAAAAATCAACTCGCACCCCGCCCCCACCGCCGCTGGTGGCGTCTGGTGCTGCTTAGCGGTACGGGATTGGGCATTATCGCCTTGGTTGGGGCGGCGGTAGGATACCAGTGGGTGCGGGAAAAGTTAGCTCCTTTGGTGGAAACTGAAGTCAGTCAGTTGCTGAAGCGGCCTGTGCAACTAGGACGTTTGGAGAGATTTTCTCTGACAAGTTTGCGGTTTGGCCGATCGACTTTACCTGCAACTTCTACCGATCCGGATTACGCTTCTACAGAAGCAGTGGAAGTGCAATTTTCAATCTTGCCACTGCTGTTCAACCGCACTCTCAAATTAGATATTACTTTAGTTAAACCCAGCGCTTATATCGAACAGGATGCTAAAGGCCGCTGGGTTAATATTCCAACTAGGGAGCGCAAATCTCCGGGTTTATTTAAAACTGAAGTTGAGGCAATTCGAGCTGAAAATGTCGCCGCAGTTTTGGTGCCGAGTCCTGCAGTTGGACAGAAAACTTCGGCTCCGATTTCTGTAAGCTTGAAAAATGGCAGTGCTCTGTTTCGCGACCAAAATCAGCGCGTTCTCTACGAACTAAACGGTCAGTTTACTAATAGCGATAATTTTATAGTAAAAGCTGATTCTCTGTTACCTGCTGCTCAAACTAACGTGCAGTTGCAAGGTCAAAATTTGCCTTTACCAGACCTTGCTCGCTTGCTGAAGCTTCCCGGCATTTATTTACAAAAAGGTCTAGCTAATGGGAATTTGACCGTGCAATTGCGAGACAATAAAGTATCGGGAATTACCGGAGCAGCTAGTTTTGGAGGAGTGCAAGCTAGTATTTATCCCCTGAAACAAATTATACAAAATAGCAGCGGTCAGTTGCGGTTTCAGGAAACTAATTTGATTGTCGATAGTCTGGTGGCTAATTACGGTTTAGTTCCGCTGAGAATAGCAGGAACAGTGGCCACGGGAACTAATTTTAATCTCCAACAAGCTAGCTTCAATCTGATAACTAACGTGCAACCAGTTGCTTTGGCAAGTGTTGTCAGTGCGGTGGAAACAGAGTTAGGGAAGAAAGTAGTATTACCCGTGGCTATGGCGGGGGAAGTGAAGGCGGATGCCAAGCTGACTGGAACAGTTGCTATGCCGGTGCTGACAGGTACGATCGCCTCGACAAAACCCGCTACAGTCGATCGACTGCAATTAAACAATATTAGCACTAATTTCAAATTGGAACGGGGGAGAATGGCTCAAACCCCAACTCCCAATTCTCAATCTTCTATTCCCCCGTTTTCCTCTTTAGCTTTGACTTTGGGTGATATTTTGGTAGTGCCGGCGGCGGGTGGTAAAATTGGCGGGAAAGGTGAAGTTGATATTGCGTTGGGAAGTGAGAATTCGCGATCGGGTTTAGTGTTTGACTTCCAAGCTGAAAACGTGCCTGCAGATAATCTCGCCCAAATTTACGCTCTCCCGATTCCTGCTACTGTTAATATTGGCAGTGTCTCCGCAAAAGCTCAAATTTTCGGCCCGTTAGATAACATTCAAGCGAGAGTTCAATGGCAAGCACCGCAAGGGACTTTCCCCGCAGCGGGCGAAATTCGAGCCGGAGGAAATTCGGCGGATTTGCAAAATACGGTTGTGAAAATTGGCGACGCTTCTGTTAATGTGGATGCTGCGCTAAAAGACCGTCAGTGGCAAGCTTTGATCGAGGGCGATCGCGTGGATATCAACAGTTTGCAGCAAGTCCTGCCAGACCTTAATTTGCCTCCTGAACTGGGCGGTTTGTTCAGCGGAACTGCCGAAGCGGCGGGAACTCTGGACGATTTGAGTTTAAATGCGATCGCTGCGACGGGCAAAGGAACGCTGAATCTTGCTGACAGTATTGTTGACGTTAATGGCGAACTAGAATCGGGTAACTGGCAAGTTGTTGGCAACACTGAAAAAGTAGCTGTCAATCAATTAATTGATATTGGCTTGCCGTTTTTAACACGGGAAACGACCGCCAATCTAGACAATCTCAAAGCCAAAATCCAAAATCTAAAATCTCTCGGCGGGCAGCTAGCAGGTGAATTTCAAGTCGCGGGAAATGTTGACAATTTGACTGCTGGCGGAATCAATGTTAATGCCAACGGTAGGCTCAATTTTGCCGACAGCAATGTGAATTTAAACGGAGAATTGGTAGCGGGCAACTGGCAAGCAACAGCACAAACAGATCGCACTTCCATCAGCCGCTTGGTAGATTTGACAATGCCGATTTTAGATGTAGCTTCAGCATTCAATCCCGAAAATCAGCAATCGGCCAATCTCAACAATCTAAAATCCAAAATCCAAAATCTAAAATCGATTGACGGACTGCTATCGAGTCAATTTACAGCATCGGGAAGTCTTGACAATTTGACGGCTAGCAGCATCAATGCCAGCGGCAGCGGCAGACTCAATCTTGCCGACAGCAATGTTAATTTTAAAGGAGAATTGGCAGAGGGAAATTGGCAGGGAACCGCAGAAACCGATCGCACTTCAATCGGCCGTCTGGTAGATTTAGGATTGCCGCTGTTAGATGTTGGCTTAGCTTTCACTGCTGACAATCCCCAAACAGTCGCCAATATCAACAATCTCAAATCCAAAATCCAAAATCTCAAATCGCTTGACGGACAAATATCGAATCAAATTCAAGCCAGCGGCAATCTTGATAATTCAACCGCCGCCGATATTTCTGTCAACAGCAGCGGCCAACTCAATATAGCTGACGGTACTGTCGCTTTTAGAGGTAAATTAGAAGACAGACGCTGGCAAGCTTTCGCCGATGCCGATCGAGTTATTCTCAGCCGCTTAGAACAAACTGTTCGCAATCTCCAACTGTTTCCGCTGACAGCGACTTTGCCTAAAGGATTTGACGGCCGAGTTAACGGCGAATTCCAAGCAGCGGGTAGTTTGGATAACTTGACAGCGAAGGGAATTAGTGCTAGCGGAGAAGGACGGATTTTGGTCGATCGACTAGGGGCGATCGATACTACGGCAAAATTGGAAAACGGCAACTTGCAAGCATTGCTGGAAACCAACGGAATTGCCGTCAGTAATTTAGAACAAACCCTCAAACAAACAGGTTTGCTGACAGCGGATTTACCGCCAGAAATTGAGGGAACCCTCGACGGCAAAGTCCGCATTTTGGGAACAGTAGATAATCTAACCGCCAACGGCATCACCGCCAACGGCGACGGACAAATTCGACTCGCCAACGGCGGAGGAATTGTCAATGCTAAAGGCAGCGCCGCATCGGGGAATTGGCGCGCGTCAATCGAGGGCGAGCAAATTGCTCTAAGTCGCTTCCAGCAAGCCTTTGAGTCGCAGCGACAAAGCTTGCAAACCGGAGGTGTAGTCTCTGGTGCCCAAAATCTCCCCCAACTTGCAGGACTGTTTAACGGCAATATCAATTTATCCGGCCCGATTGCGGCGGGCACGGGGGCACCGCCCCTACAAAATGTTCGCGCCGGCGGCAGTTTCCGCATCTCGGAATTGCCGTTTTTGAAACAACCTTTTGAAGCAGTATTTAATTGGGACGGTAAGCGGGTAGAAATTGAGAATGCCACAACTCCCGGTTTGACAGCAAACGGCTTTGTTAACGTCGAGTTGGCAGGTAAAGGATTGCCTTCAATTTCCAACTTAGATTTGGATATCAAACTCGCCAACTTTAATCTGGAAGCTTTGCCTGCAGAACAGTTAGCATTTTTGTCTACAATTGCGGGCAAAAATTCCTCACAGCAAAACCCACCCCTGCGCGGCAATGTCGATTTTACCGGCAGCCTCACCGGAACCCTCGCCGCCCTCAGCTTAGTGGGCGACGTGGAAGTGCGAAATTTAGCAGTAAATCAAATCGCTTTTGATCCGGTACTGGCGGGGAATGTGAATGCGGATGCTGGGAAAAGTGTAGATTTGCGTTTGGCCGGCGCCAGCGACAGAATTGAAGTAGCTTTAAATCAATCTTTTCTGCCGACATCTTTCTTAGTTCAACGCGGGGAATCTGTGGCTAGCGGCCAAACCGAGGGAGAAACTTTGCGAGTTAATTTAAGCGATTTTCCCCTCGCTGCTTTGAATTTATCACCCGGTAAAGAGGCGGGTTTGGGGCCGATAACTGGTACGGTTTCTGGACAAGTAAATGTGCCCGGTTGGAAGATGCCGTTAAATCCGGCGACTTTACAAGCAAGCGGACAAATTGCGATCGCCCAACCGGCAATCGGCTACATTAAAGGTGACAGTTTCCAAGCCGAATTCAGCTACGCTAACGGCAGCGCTACTCTCACAAATGGCATATTCCGCCAAGGCAGCGGTCAATACTTAATTTCCGGCAATGTTCAAACAGGGCCAAACCCGCAATTTGCAGGGAAAGTTAACGTCCAGCAAGGCAATTTGCAGCAGGTTTTAACCGCTTTGCAATATTTCAATTTAGGCGACTTGGCGAGAGGCATAAAACCTCCCGTTTACGGTGACAGTGGCGACGTGCAAACTGTAGCAGTGGGAGAACCGGATGCCCCGCTAATCGAACAGTTGCGCCGCTTGGCAGAAATTGAAACAATTTTGCAGCAGCAGCAAGCAGTGGAAGCATCAGAAAAATTGCCTCCCTTATCCCAATTGCAAGGCACTTTCGGCGCGGAAATTGCTGTTGCCGGTTCTTTGCAAACGGGTGTGGAAGCTCAATTTAACGTGAAAGGCGATAACTGGCAGTGGGGAGAATATGTCGCCGAACAGTTCAGCATTGAAGGCAGTTTTCAGGACGGAATTTTAACTGTTTTGCCTTTGGAAATTCGATCGGGCAAAAGTGCGATCGGCTTTTCTGGACAACTCGGGCAAAAAGCTCAATCCGGGCAGTTGCGGGTAGAAAATGTACCCGTGGAAGAGTTGGCAAAACTGGTGGAATTGCCCTTTGTGGATGTCACGGGAAATTTGAATTTGCGGGCGAATTTGGCCGGCAGTTTGGAAAACCCGCAAGCCACCGGAGAATTGAGTTTGCTTGAAGGTACGCTAAACGGAGAACCGATTAAACAAGCCGACGGCAGTTTCAGTTACAGCAACGCCCGCCTGAATTTTGGTGGCAGCGCTTTGGTAACTCAAACCGAACCGATTGAAGTGCAGGGAAGTTTGCCTTTTGAGTTGCCGTTTGCAGCCGTGAAAGCTGATAGCAATCAAATTGATTTGAGGGCGAATTTGCAAAATGAAGGTTTGGCAATTATTAATGTATTGACTCCGCAAGTTGCGTGGGTCAGTGGCCAGGGACAGGTGCAAATTCGGGTGGGAGGAACGCTGCAAGACCCTGTAGCGCAAGGAATCGCGAATTTTGAAAATGCAACCGTCCGCGCGCAAGCCTTCCCAGAACCGCTGACAGGGCTGACTGGGACGGTGCGCTTTGAGGGCGATCGTATTCGGGTAGAGGGAATTCGGGGACAGTTGAGTCAGGGAGAAGTCGTGGCTGCTGGCGTGATTCCGCTGTCTGTGCCTTTTGCGGAGGGCGATGTCGATGCGGATAATCCTTTGGCTGTAAATTTAGACAAGTTGGCAGTGAACCTCAAAGGATTGTACAGCGGCGGCGTAGTCGGTCAAGTGCAGGCAAGGGGCACGGCTAGGCGTCCGCAGTTGAGCGGTAATATTGAACTGTATGACGGCGAAGTATTTCTCCGAAGTCCCGGCGGCGGCAGAACTGAGTTAGCTTCTTCCTCTTCTGCTTCTGATTCTGATTCTGATTCCACATCTTCTGCTTCTCCTGCGACAGAGGTTTCTGATTCCCCTTCTGCTGCGACTTCCCCTTCCCCTTCCCCTTCCCCTTCCTTTGAAGTTGGATTGAACGATTTGCGGCTGAATTTGGGCCGGGGAATTCGGGTAACGAGTGCGCCGATATTGAGTTTTCAGGCGACTGGGGGCTTGACGGTGAATGGAACTTTAGATGACCTTCGCCCGGAGGGTACGATTCGGTTGACTTCCGGGTCGGTGAATTTGTTTACAACGCAGTTTAGACTCGATCGAGGATACCCGCAGACTGCGACCTTTGTACCAACACAAGGACTCGATCCGACGCTGGATGTGAGATTAGCAACTTCGGTGCAGGAAGTAACGCGGTTCCGCACTCCCGGCGCATCTGTAGCCTCTGAAATAGCAGACGAACCGACAACTTTCGGCAGCGTGCGGAGTGTCCGAGTTCAAGCATTAGTGCAGGGAAGGGCTTCTCAGTTGGGGGAAAATCTGGAGTTGAGGAGTTCTCCGAGTCGATCGGAAATAGAGATTGTAGCGCTGTTAGGCGGCAGTTTCGTGGAGACTTTGGGACAGGGAGATAGTACACTGGCGATCGCAAATTTAGCCGGTGCGGGTTTATTGAACAACCTTCAATCTGCGGTTACAAACGCCACAGGATTGAGCGAATTTCGCTTATTTCCCACTCGGATTAGAGGCAACGAAGCACAAAGTGCTAGTTCCAGTTCAGGTGCGGGTTCTCTCGGTTTAGGTTTAGAAGTTGGGTTTGACATCACGCGCAATCTTTCAGCATCAATCATTCGAGTTTTGTCAGCAAATCAACCGACAGAATTTACTGTGCGCTATCGATTGAGCGATAAACTTTTACTCAGGAGTTCCAGTAATTTTCAAGGAGACAACCGCGTCACTGCTGAATATGAATTGAGGTTTTAGTTATCCAAAAATACCGTCTACAAAAAGCTGAAGATCCTCAATCAGGAGCTGAGAATGTGAAAAGAAGAGAATCCCTCAAACTGATAACAGTAAGTATTAGTTCTTTAATAGATACAATATATTACTCTGGAGGCCAATATGTGCTTGGAAGTCCGGTCAAAAATCATTATAACTGGGTATTACTCTACTGGATGCCCTATGACAATAATCTCTCAACATTCGGACAATCAATTATTCAAATGCTAAGTAAAGGTGTAAAAAATGACAAGGTTTTGGTCGTAGTACAATCAGATTTTAGTGGCTCAGCACAAGTTTCTAGAAGCATCATTAGCCAAGGTAAAGTTGAGACGCAAGACTTAGAAACAGCAGATAGTAGTAGTCCCGAAGTCTTGAGTGAGTATCTGAATTGGGCACACTCTCAATTTCAAGCCAGACGCTGGGCTATTGTGTTTTTAGGTCATAGTGGAACGCTTATGGAAATAAGCCCCGACGAACATCCCACCTCCCCTTCTATTTCAGAAATTAGATGGATGAATCTTCAAAAAATAAATCAACTTATATTTAATTTTAACCAATCTGTCAAGGGAAATCTCGAATTATTATTTTTTCAAAATTGTAATAAAGGAAATATTGAAGTACACCATACCTTCCAAAATACTGCTAAGTATACGCTTTCATCTCAACTCCAACTGGGAGCGCCCAATTACTATTATGAGCAATCGTTAAGTGATTTGAGCGATTATCCAGACATGGATGGTTATCAGCTAGCTAAAAAAATTATGGATTCTGAACATCCTGATATGTACCATAGTTTGACATTAACTAACAATCATTATTTCCGCTATTTGCCTGAAAAAGTTAATGTTGTGATTGATTCTATTTTGCAAGCAGACATTGCGCCTGTGAAAGTTTTTATATCCTCAATTTTAGGGTCGGAAGTCAATTTGCCCAGTAACAATACTGTAGTAGTTTATCGTAACTTTGGAGAAACCTTTGTTGATTTCGCAAATTTTTTACAAAAACTTACTCAATTATCAGGTGCAAGTCCGTCAGCTTGTAACGATTTACTGTTATTTTTAAATAATTTTCTGATTCAGAGAGTGCAACAGCATGGTGAATTACTTGACTCAAGAATTAGGCATAAGTATAAAAACTTATCAGGCTTAGGCTTATTTTTACCTAGAAATCGGCAGAAACTGGAAAAGTATTTGTATTTATCGGTTTATTCAGACTTAAAGCTTGTAGAGCTTTTTGAGGCAGTTGTATTCGAGACAAAACAGAACTAAATATATTGGGGAGATTTTAGTTTACCGACTGCACAGAAGCAGTCAGGGAAGTAAAACCACAGCCAGAATTGGCTCGCAATTCCCACTTCCCAATGCTATAATATAAATAGCAGAATTAAAGCCCTGCTGCCCCACACACAAGGTTATAGGAGTTAAGTCAAATGGCAAACAAACTCCAAGTAAAAACAGAGTCGATCGGCTACAGCGACTTTTACTGGAACCGCTTTAGTCCGAGAGTTGCAACTATCAGCAGTGTCCGCAACGCCAATCACTGGGACGGCGGATTCATCACCTATATTGCATTTCCCACAAAAGTAGAAGCTACAGCAGCAATGAAATATTTGCTCTTGAATCAAAAAGCTGCTGATGTCGATCTGCGGAAAGCCAAGCGAATGAAAGCAAAAGGTATTCGGTGGGAACTCAAAATTCGGGGTTTAGCTTTTAATGAAGTGCTGAAACTGGCAACAATGGATATAACTGGAAAGCTAGTGATGTCCGCTGCATCTACTACTGAAGCCACAGGCTGATAAAAGCATTCAGATAATAGGTTGGGTTGAGACAACAAAACCCAACCCTTCCAATATTTGTCAATATCCATCTTCCTCTCTTTTCTCCTCCTCTGCGTCCTCTGCGCCCTCTGCGGTTAATAAAAAAATCCTATAAAATATATGCGTTTCATCAGCCCCAAAACAGACTTTGCATTCAAAAAAATATTCGCTTCTTCCGAACACCCAGAAATTTTAATCAGCTTCCTAAATGCAATGCTGTATAACGGAGAACCAACCATCCAAGAAATAGAAATCATTGACCCTTATTCAGCAGGAAGCGTTACAGGATTGAAAGACACTTACCTGGATGTCAAAGCCAAGATTACCGGTAACAAAACCGTGATTGTGGAAATGCAGGTACTCAACGTCGCCGCCTTTGAAAAACGGGTAGTTTACAATGCAGCCAAAACCTATTCTACTCAACTAAAAGCCGGAGAAGGTTATTTAAAGTTAAATCCGGTCATTGCTTTAACCATCACCGACTTTATCTTATTTGAAAACACCGAAAAACTAATTTCTAACTTTGAATTCACAGAAACAGAAGAGAAATTTGTCTATCCCAACTGCGAGTTAAAGTTAGTGTTTGTCGAGTTACCAAAATTTAAAAAAGAATTGAATGAACTCGAAAACCTGCCGGAAAAATGGATATACTTTATGAAAAACGCGCCCTCTTTGGAAGCAGTACCAGATACATTGGGGTCTATTGAAGAGATTAATACCGCGCTGGAAATTGCCAACAGAGCAAATTTGACACTAGACGAATTGAATGATGTAGACAAGCGAGAAATGTTTATCCAAGACCAAATCGGGTCTGTGATGAAAGGGATAGAAATTGGTCTACAACAGGGGATTGAACAGGGAATACAACAAGGAATCGAACAGGGAATCGAACAGGGAATCGAAAGGGGTAAAATTGAAGGGGAAATAGGATTAATTATGCGTCTACTCGTGCGGCGGGTGGGTGAGGTTACACTGGAAGTTCAAACTCGCATCCAGGGGTTATCTGCAGAAAAGTTAGATGATTTGGGAGAGGCTTTGTTGGATTTTAGGAGTCAAGAGGATTTGATTGCGTGGTTGGATTCGGCGGGATGAATTCTCGTAGGGGCGAGTTTTACAAACAATCTGTGCCTTTGACCCATAATCTCATAAACCCGCTCCCACCCAACGGCAAATTTCGCTCTACCTCTATGAAACCTGCCTTAAATCATAGGAGAATTGCCTTAATTGCTGACGATCGCACTTACGGATATAATTACATCGGGAAATGCGATCGGGTTAACTGTTCCACCTGTTAGCGTGAATTTGGAAGCGTAATCTCCGTCTTGGGGGTCTCGAAATACGACCAACTGTCTGTTTTTGAGGTTAACTACCCAGTATTCGGGGATTCCGACTTCAGCATAGATTTTCGTTTTCGTCTCCAAGTCTTTGATGAGAGTGGAATCAGAGTATTCAATCAGCCAAAAAATATTTTCTGGATAGGGGTGATGTTCGAGGTATGTGCGGCCCAAGGGCTGTACGATCGCAATATCTGGTTCTGGTTCCGAGTTGTTAGGAAGGGTAATTGGTTTTGCCGATCGGATTGTAGCGCGATCGCCTAACAGCCGGATCAGATATGCTCCTGCTTCGCTGCTAAAATAGGCGTGGGGTTCTCCTTCCGGCGACATTTCTACAATTTCTCCTTTTAGCAACTCTACGCGCCGATGTTCCAAGATGCCCGCAGAGATCATTTGGTGGTATTGGGCGATCGTCCATTTGGCTGCAATTACGCTCATGGCGATGTTTTTTGATTGCTTTTTAATTTTTTATTGTAGCTGATTTTTGATTTTAGGCGATCGGCGATTGAAATCGTTTCTTGTCAAACGAAGTCCTAGCAGAGGGGGACTGAAGAATCAACCCGATGTTAAAGCAGGATTTGCTATGACATCGAATGTGACTTCAATGCCTCCTGGATTTCGCTTGTCTGCGGAGGCAGACTTTGTTTGTGCACGATCGGTTTCAAGCGCTGGGTGCAATCTATGCAAATACGGCTGCTACGGCTTTCGGCAATGCGATGGGCACAAAATATGTAACTGGATACAAATAATCTTCGCCGGATTCGTCAATAACTCGGATAAATTGATGTTTCGCAGCGCGATTATCCGGTATTATTCTGTAGATTTTTCGCACTTCCAAGGATGCTTGATAGTCTTGATTGTTAATGCAAACTACAAATTGTGTTTCTAAGTTAAACTTCAACATATTTGCATAAAGTAGTCAGTTCAGAAGCAGTTGCATCTGTCAACAAAATCGTCCCCTCAGTTGTCAATTCCCATCTATCGCGAGGCGAACCTGTTTCTATATATCGCTGAACCAAGCCATCAGCAGCCAGTTTTTTTAAGACAACCATCATGTCAGGTTCTCGCGGTACATCTCGACGGGAAAGTGCTTTCGTGAGTTCGTACCAACTCCACTTTCCTTGACCTTTAGCTACTAATTCCAGCAGCACTAATTCAAGCTGGGTTAATTGAGTTAGGTTTTTCATCAAAATTCCTCTACGTTCGGATGAAATAAAACGCCGAATCCTTCTTTTAACTTATAATCTTCAAAAACTGAATAATTTTTTAAGGATATGCGGGGGAAAGTAAAATATTTTGAAGATTTAACTAACCTAACATTTGATTGACTTTGATTAACTATTCATTAACAGTCATATTCTCAAACAAAATAGGTTGAATTCGCCTCAAAACTTCCTCAACTATATCTGATCGACATTCACTAAGAAAACTTGCCTGCCTTGCGCGATAATCTAAAGAACGGAGTTGATCCGTCATAATTACACCTGTTATCGCTTCACCTTCTGGAATGGGAACATAAAACGGATTTTTGCGTTGTGTGTTGCTGATGGGACAAACAAACACAAACCCCATTTTTCGGTTAAATTTAGTTTGACTCACCACCAGTGCAGGCCTAGTCCCCATTTGTTCGTGTCCTGCTTGAGGGTCAAAATTGAGGCGAATAAAATGACCTCGTTCGGGGATATAGTTTACCAAACTTCCTCTCCTTCTGGTTTTCCCCAAGAGACTTCTTCGCTAGATTCTATTTCGCCTGCCAATAATTCATCTAGGGTATACTTTGATATTTTATTATTTACAGGCTCTATGACCAGTTTCCCATTTTCTATGCTGCAAATTACTGAATCTTCGGCTTTAAGGTTGAGAAACTTTACTATGTAGTCTGGTATTGGCAAAGCCAAGGAATTACCTAATTTGCTGATGTGTATTTTGGCTGTCATACATTTGCGATGTTAACACTCAGGTTTATTTATTGTAACACAATATTGTTCAGTTAAAAAAGTAATTATTCGATCGCGCACCTCAGCTAATTGAGAACTGAGCAAACTCTCGACGATTACTTTCCCGTAGCGCAATGACAGGCTTAGCTCAGTGAACCGTCTTAAGATATAATGTAGTTTGAACACAACACCAATCATTGTCCTATGAAAACCATAGACAAAAGTCAATTAACAGCTCAAATACTAGAATTTTTGCGACTTGTCGAGCTTGAAGGCGAAGAAATTTTAGTGATGGATGGGACTAAACCACTTGTGATAATTTCTCAGTATGAAAAGTCCCTTTCAACTGAAGAATTATTTAAGGATATGCGGGGGAAAGTAAAATATTTTGAAGATTTAACTACGCCAACAACTGAAGAATGGCAGGAAGTATGACAGTTGTCCTTGATACCTGCGCTCTCATCTGGTGGAGTTTAGATCCAGAGAAACTTTCTCAATCGGCAAAAGATGCTTGTCAGCAGATGGAACAAGAAAAAAATGGTTTAGTTCCATCAACGGCCATCTGGGAAATAGCTATCAAGATCAAAAATCATAAGTTAGATTTAGGAGTAAGTATTGATGACTATATCGCTACTTTAAAAAAGTCTAATGTTATTCGGATCGTTCCAATTGATGAGGACATTTGGCTAGAAAGTGTCAAATTAGAATGGGAACACCGAGATCCAGCAGATAGAGTGGTTGTAGCAGTTGCCAAAAGAAGTCAAGCTGCTATTATTACAGCCGATCAAAAAATAGCTAGTTTCTACTCTTTAGTAATTTGGTAAATCGAATGTGCCAGGTATCGGAAACGTAGAACAGGCGCGGTTTCGTGGTTAAAGCCTCTGTTATAAATCTTCACGAAACTCTGTAACCCTTAGATGTTACACTCTACAAGTCTCGACGCGAGAGAAGAGAGATTCCCTCCTCCACACACACCCCCCCCACACACTCCCAACCCACCCAATCTCGCCCCCACTGGGAGGTGCCCCCTATGTGCTTTGGTGTTGAATTTTAATTCGTTGTAGTACAACCATTTGTTATTCACACGCCAACCTATTCGATCGCCAAAAGCGTCCCAAATTTCCCGATCGTATTCTCTGCTTCCTCCCAGACTTTGATAGATGCGTTTCTGCACCGAAAAGCCGAAACGTCCGTTACTGTATTTTACCCAAAGTTGGTCAATAGTTCGTAAGTCTTCACAGGGGAATCGATCGATATCTTCAGCCCTCAGCCAGCCATCCCCCGCTCTCCCCGCTACTTCCAGCATTTTTATTGCCGTTTCCCCATCCGCCTCTTGCCATTTTCCGCTAGCCAACAGCCGATCGAGGTTGCGATAATTGACTCCTTTTGCTGAAATCAAATTTATACGTTGTGGCTGTGGCTGCGGGCTAGGAATATTTTGTTTGGGGCGCCAAAGGGTTCCTATCCATTGTAGAATTGGTGGCGGTGGCTGCGGGCTAGGAATCGTTGGTGAAACACCCCCTCTTTGTCCCCAATTGCCAATGGTGGCTTGTGGAAGCATAGCCAACCATTTTTCCACCGACTGAGGGCGCTTTGTCGCATCCATTTCCATCCCTTTCATAATTGCCTGATGCACCGCATCGCTAATATTAGGATTAATCTGAAACGGCGGCTTTAAAGGATGATTTAAAGCCCTCATAAATGCAGCAGTTGGTGGTGTTTTCGTTAGCAGATAGTATAGCGTTGCCGCCAGAGCATAAACATCTGTGTACTCAGCAAATCTGCCCATTTCCCCGTACTGTTCGGGAGGCGCAAAACCATGTGTTAACCCAAAAGTCATTTGTTGAGTGCGATCTGGAATAAAACCCCGCGCTAAACCAAAATCAATCAAAACTGCATCTTGATTGTCACGCACCATAATGTTTTGTGGCTTGATATCCCTATGGAGTAAACCTTTTTCGTGAACTACTATTACGGCTTCTCCTGCTTGGCAGATGTAGTTTAAAGCTTCAGTTTCTGACAAAATACCGCGCCTTTCCACCCATTTCCACAAATCTTCTCCTGCCACATATTCCATCGCAATGCAAGGCAAATTACCATGATCGAAATAGTTGTCTATTTGCACAATATTGGGATGCCTGCACACAGATAGCTTTACCGCCTCATCCCGGAATCTGTCCCGATACCGGGCAAAATTTGGATCGCTCAATAAGTCGTCTTTCAGCGTTTTGATGACAACCCGCCCCCCGTTTGGCGCTTCCTTCGCTAGATAGGTGATGCCAAAGCCACCCTCACCTAACTTGCGCTCAATAATATACCGATCGCCATTTAACCCCTGCCCCGGCGTCCAAACCATTCTCGTCACCGCCAACTAATATCAATGTTTATCTCGGCCTAGCCTGTATTTTAACTGTATTTTCTAAGTTGGGTTTAGTTCCACGGGCCCAACTTCAGTTCGCCTTCCCGGTAATGGTTGGCTTTTAGTTCGATCGCCCTTTTCCGACATAATTCGATCGACAAATTCGCCACAATCCCATTAAGAATCCTAAATCCCAAAACCTCATTGTCCAAACAGAGCATTTCTATGGCAACCTGAAAAATAGGAAACAGAATTTTATAGAGCTTGGTAACAGAACACTAGCAATCACTTATGCAAACTCTACCAAATCCAACTAAAACCCCCACCACCGAACCAATCTTCGACACCACCATCAAACGCCGCAAAACCCGACCCGTCAAAGTCGGTAGCGTCACCATCGGCGGCGGCAACCCCGTCGTCGTACAATCGATGATTAACGAAGACACCCTCGACATCGACGGTTCAGTCGCCGGAATTCGGCGCTTGCACGAGATTGGCTGCGAAATCGTCCGCGTCACCGTGCCCAGCATGGCCCACGCCAAAGCATTAGCCGAAATCAAGCAAAAACTGCACGCCACCTACCAACCCGTGCCCCTCGTCGCCGATGTCCACCACAACGGCATGAAAATTGCCCTGGAAGTCGCCAAACACGTAGACAAAGTGAGAATAAATCCCGGACTTTACGTGTTCGAGAAGCCGAAAGCCGACAGAAGCGAATACACCGACAGCGAATTCGCCGAAATTGGCGAAAAAATCCGCGAAACCCTGGAACCTCTGGTGATTTCCCTGCGCGACCAAGGCAAAGCTTTGCGAATCGGCGTTAATCACGGTTCCCTCGCCGAACGGATGCTGTTTACCTACGGCGACACGCCCGAAGGCATGGTAGAATCGGCCCTGGAATTCATCAAAATTTGCGAATCCCTCGACTTCCGAAATATCGTACTTTCCCTGAAAGCCTCCCGCGCGCCGGTGATGGTTGCTGCTTACCGCTTGATGGTGCACCGGATGGACGAACTCGGCATGGATTACCCGCTGCATCTCGGCGTCACGGAAGCAGGAGACGGCGAATACGGCCGCATCAAATCCACCGCAGGCCTCGCACCGCTGCTGACTGACGGTATCGGCGACACCATCCGCGTCTCGCTGACAGAGGCCCCAGAAAAGGAGATTCCCGTTTGCTACAGCATTCTGCAAGCCTTGGGACTGCGGAAAACGATGGTTGAGTATGTCGCTTGTCCTTCCTGCGGTCGCACTTTGTTTAATCTAGAGGAAGTGTTACACCAAGTGAGAGAGGCGACGAAGCATCTCACGGGTTTGGATATAGCAGTAATGGGCTGTATTGTCAATGGGCCCGGAGAAATGGCTGATGCTGATTACGGCTACGTCGGGAAGCAACCGGGTTATATTTCGCTGTATCGGGGCCGGGAAGAAATTAAGAAGGTGCCAGAAGACCGAGGGGTGGCAGAATTGATTGATTTGATTAAATCGGACGATCGCTGGGTCGATCCTTAGCCCCGTCAGGAACAGGCAAGATGCCTGTTCCACAAAACCTCAAGTTTCTTGTGGGGTGGACTCCTAGCCCCGTCAGGAACAGGCAAGATGCCTGTTCCACAAAAAAACATCAAGTTTCTTGTGGGGTGGGCTTCTAGCCCGCCCTGAATAGAACTCAGCAAAGTGGAATAATATATGTAGGCCAAACGCGAGCCGGCCTTGCCTGTGTTAGATTGAGCGTAATTATTCTGAACTCTTTTCGTCCCGCGCGTCAGACAAATGGTTATAACAAAACGAGGGCTTGTTCTAAGTGCAGCAGCAGTGGTACTCACTGCCGTAACTCTTGCGAACACTGGTTGCAGTTCTAAATCTCTGGCTTCTTTTCGGGGAAGCCCTAAAGAGTTAGTTGATGAAGTTTGGCAGATTATTGACAAAAGTTATGTGGATGGCACTTTTAACCAGGTTGACTGGAAAGCGGTGCGGAATGATTATTTGAACCGGACTTATACCAGCGACGACGAAGCTTACAAAGCTATTCGGGAAATGCTGAAGAAGCTGGATGATCCTTATACGCGGTTTATGGACCCTCAAGAGTTCAGAAATATGCAGGTTGAAACTTCTGGGGAACTGACAGGAGTTGGGATTCAGTTGACTCAAGATGAGGAAACTAAGAAGTTGACAGTGATTTCGCCGATCGAAGATACCCCTGCTTTTAGTGCTGGTATTCTGGCAAAAGATATCATTACTAAGATTGACGGCAAGAGCACAGAAGGCATGGATACGAATCAAGCAGTAAATTTGATTCGCGGTCAGGTGAATACTGAGGTGACGCTGACTATTTTGCGGGGAAACAAGGAATTAGACTTTAAACTGAAACGCGCTAAAATTGAAATTCATCCTGTGCGGAAGTCGGTGCAGAAAACTCCCATCGGAGAAGTCGGCTATATTCGCTTAAATCAGTTTAGTGCCAATGCTGCATCGGAAATGCGATCGGCAATTAAGGATTTGGAACAGAAAAAGGTAACGGGCTATATTTTAGACTTGCGTTCCAATCCCGGCGGGTTGCTGTACGGAAGTATAGAAATTGCTCGGATGTGGCTCAAAGAAGGTACGATCGTCTCCACGGTCGATCGAGTCGGTGAGGCCGATAAACAAACGGCAAATAAGGGAGCGATCACAGACAAACCGTTAGTTGTACTGGTAGACGGCGGTTCAGCAAGTGCTAGCGAGATTCTATCCGGTGCTTTGCAAGACAACAAACGCGCGGTTTTGGTGGGAACAAAGACATTTGGTAAAGGTTTAGTTCAGTCAGTACGCGGCGTGGGAAATGGTGCCGGTTTGGCGGTGACAATTGCAAAGTATTTTACTCCCAACGGCACTGATATCAACAAGGCCGGGATTGAACCAGATTTTAAGGTAGAACTCACCGAGGCTCAAAAACAGGAATTGAGGCGCGATCGGGAGAAAATTGCTACGACAGGCGATCCGCAGTACGCCAAAGCTATGGAAGTTTTGACACAACAAGTTACTGGTAAAACAGGGAACAAGAAGGCGGAGTCGAAACCGAATGCTGCGCCACCTAAGCCGACTGCGGCGCAGGCAAAACCGAGTGCAGCACCTTCTAAATCGAAGTAGAAAAACTGTATAGGGTTTCAGTTAAAAAAAAGCATTCGGGGGAAGAATTACGGCTAAAAGCCCTGATTTTAAACTCGAATGCTTTGGTATTTTTGGCAATCAGTCAATGCGAGTCATGTCAAATCCAGTTAACAGTCAACCACAGACGGTACAACCGAAATTCATCTAATTCATCTGCGTTAATCTGTGTTTATCTGCCCTCATCTGCGGTAAAAAAAAAGATAATTTCTTCACCGCAGATAACAATGGATTGACGCCGATTCACGCAGATTAAGAGAAGAGAGATAGGAAGAATTTCGATGCTAACAGATTTGATATCGCGTTAGCTTTCGGGATGGGGAGGAAAGTAATAGTAATTCGTCATTGCGGCTGGCATTTGCCGGCGCGAATTAATCCGATGCGGCGGGCGATCGCATCTTCGGGCGAATCGTAAGGACCCCACTTTTCAATAATACTAGGGTTTTGTTCTTCGAGTTGCGTGCTCCTCTGCGATGGCTCCGCCAACGGCAAAATTTCGCAATTACCTGCAGGACGTTTGATAATATAAAATTTGGGTGTTTCTGTCATAGCTAAATTCGTCAAATAAAAGCTGGATACTAACTAGGCAATGGGATCATTATATCAAATAAGGAAACGCCAATGCCGTGTCCCAAGTGTGTCTTAGAATTAAACTCGCAGCCCGACAGTAGTTGAAAACCCTGCCGGACTACGGATTTAACAGCGTGGAACTAATAAGAATTAAAAAAAACTAACACTTTTGGAAGATGCCACACTATTTATCTATGATAAAAATATAGACATTTGTCTAAACAGTGCATTAAATCCTTTCAGAACTACCCAAATATTCTAATCAATACCAAAAAAACCATGCAATTTTTGCCCAAAACAATTCCCGAAATTCAACCAGAAATCCTACCCGTTAACGAATCACCGCCAGAACTTGTTACTTTCGATGTCGGCGGGATGAAATGTGCTGGCTGCGCCAAAGCTGTGGAACGCCAACTCATGCAGTATTCAGGCGTAATTTCAGCTTGCGTTAACTTGGCAGTAGAAGTCGCGACGGTTGAGTGTCAACCGGGCGCTGTCGATGCAGAGGCTTTAGCGAAAAAGTTGACTGATAATGGATTTCCCTCTCAGTCTCGTTTAGGAGAAAATCAGCGGGAAGCAGAAGCGGCAACAATTGAACGGCGGGGGCAAGAAATTAGACTGCAAATCAAGCAATTGACGATCGCCCTTATCCTAATTATTCTATCCGGTTTAGGTCACGTACTCGGCACAAAAGCCCCAATTCTCAGCAATATTTGGTTTCACTGGGGACTCGCCACCCTAGCTTTGCTGCTACCGGGCCGCCCGATTATCGTTGACGGGTGCCGCAGTTTGTGGCGAAATGCACCGAATATGAATACTTTGGTAGCTTTAGGCGCTGTTACAGCTTACACCGCTAGCAACGCGGCGCTGCTGTTTCCACGGATGGGATGGGAGTGCTTTTTTGACGAACCGGTGATGCTGCTGGGCTTTATTTTGTTGGGCAAAACTCTCGAACAGCAAGCCAGACGGCGCGCTGCATCAGCTTTGCAAGCTTTAATCGCATTGCAACCGGCGAAAGCCCGCTTAGTAGATTTTAAACTTGCGAGTTTAGATTTGCGATCGGAAGAATTGCCTTTAAACTCGACATCAGAGGTCTACGATCCACAATACATTGAAATTCCAGCCGATCGCGTCCGAGTCGGAGAATGGCTGCAAGTTTTGCCAGGGGAAAAAATTCCGGTAGACGGTGAAATTTGCGAAGGCAAAACAACGATAGATGAGTCGATGCTGACTGGCGAATCGCTGCCGGTTTTGAAGCAACCAGGAGATACAGTTGCTGCCGGAACTATCAATAAATCCGGCGCAGTTGTGATGCGGGCAACTCGCACCGGTAAGGAAACAACTGTAGCTCAAATGGTGGCTTTGGTGCAGGCAGCCCAAACTCGCAAAGCGCCGATTCAAAATTTAGCTGATACTGTCGCCGGATATTTTGTATATGGGGTGATGGCGATATCGGTTTTAACTTTCCTATTTTGGTATTTTGCCGGCACTCATATTTGGCCTTCTGTGCTTTTAGGACACGATATGGGGCATGGGGCATCGGGCATCGGGCATGGGGCATTGGGCATGGGGCATGGGGCATTGGGCATGGGAAATGAATTGCCAATTATCCATTATCAATCGCCTTTGCTCTTAAGTTTGAAATTGGCGATCGCAGTTTTAGTGATTGCTTGTCCCTGCGCTTTGGGACTGGCTACCCCAACAGCAATTTTAGTCGGTTCTGGCATCGGGGCGGAGCGCGGGCTTTTAATTCGCGGTGGTGATGTTTTAGAACGGGTGCATCAATTAGATACGGTGGTTTTTGACAAGACTGGCACTCTGACAACCGGAAATCTCACACTCACAGATTATTTGCCGATTTTCCAGAATTCGGAGTGGGATTTGAACTCAGATATTAATGTTGGCAACAGGGAAGATGCCTGTTCCACAATAATTGATGGAGTTTCTGGCAACAAACAAGATGTTTCTTCTACAATTGATGGAGTTTCTGGGAACAAACAAGATGTTGGTTCCACAACAATTGATGGAGTTTCTGGCAACAGGCAAGATGCCTGTTCCACAATTGATGGGGTTTCTGGCAACAGGCAAGATGCCTGTTCCACAATTGACTCAAAACTGCTGCAAATTGCGGCGGCGGTGGAAAGGGGCGCTTGTCATCCCATCGCTGCAGCGATTTTGCTGGAAGCTCAACAGCAAGGTTTGCCGCTGCTAGCTGCTGAGGATTTCTGTACGGAACCGGGCTTGGGGGTTTCTGCTTTGGTGGAGGGCCGAAGGGTGTTCGCGGGGAATGCTGAGTGGATGAAGGAACAGGGGGTCGCTGTGGCGACGGAATTGTCGGAGTCTTTGCAAGGCAAAACGGCGGTTTACGTGGCTTCTGGGGGCATTTTGCTGGGGGTAATCGGGCTAAAAGATACTTTGAGGCCGGATGCTAAGGCTGCGGTGGAACGTTTGCGGGGTATGGGATTGCGGGTGATGATGCTGACGGGGGATACGGCGTCTGCGGCGGCGGCGACGGCGCAGCAGCTAGGTTTGGCGGCGGCTGATGTTTTGGCCGGGGTGCGGCCGGAGGGGAAGGCGAGGGCGATCGCGACTTTGCAAGCCCAAGGCTGTAAAGTGGCTGTGGTGGGGGATGGTATCAATGACGCCCCGGCTTTGGCTCAAGCTGATGTCGGTATCGGTTTGCACTGCGGCACTGATGTAGCAGTTGAAACTGCTCAAATTGTGCTGATGCGAAATGCTTTGATGGATGTTGTTGAGTCGATCGAGCTGGGGCGCGCTACTTTTAATAAGATTCGCCAAAATTTATTTTGGGCTTTTGGTTACAATACTCTGGGAATTCCGGTGGCTGCGGGTATCTTGCTGCCTGCAACCGGAATTCTACTCAGTCCTGCGGCTGCCGGAGCATTTATGGCGTTTAGTTCTGTTAGCGTGGTTACAAATTCTTTGTTTTTGCGCCGGGGATTTCGAGCTTAAATTTAGGGATTGCATATAAAAGTCGGAGGCCATCGGTCATTAGCTAGAAACTAATGACTAATGGCCTCATTCCAAGACGGATACAAGCCCCCCACACCAGGAGTCGAGACCAAAGAAGTTTCGACGTTAGTTCGAGGCCCCAGATTTATCTGTGGAGTCACTCTAAAATCTAAAATGTAAAATCGACTGACTGATGGCTAGAGTGCCATACTTTCCAAAAGTCGCCAGTTATTGTTGTTCATAATTGAACGACTCACTAGCTCGAACATTTGACGGCAGTGGTTGTTGGTTTGCAGGGGCAGTTCCTCGTTTTTAATCACGAAGTTCATGCGAACCTCTGAGTCGCTAGCCGTGTTTTTCTCAATTAGGACTTCTGCGGTGACAAGTTTGGCAATCGAAACTTGACCTGGGAGCTCGCGAGCCATGACTGAATCTCCTGTATTGTAGATAATATCAAGATTGCATGACTCTAAAATTTCAATCAGGGATTGACGGAGACGGTCGATCGGAACGGCAACGATAAAAAAACCAGTATAGCGAGCCATAGACAACTCCAGCCGTGAGGCATTTAGACTTTATTATCATACCGAACCTAGAACAGATTCACAGAACAATATGGATTTATTTTATGCAGGTGGAAAGTTAGGGCAATGAAAGGCAAACTTATTGTGTTTGAGGGGGTTGAAGGTGCCGGTAAAACTACGCAAATGCAGCGCTTGATACAGTTCCTGCAAGCAAGTTGCTTTCTGAGAGTCCGCTTGGTGGCTACTCGTGAACCGGGGGGTACTGAGCTGGGAAGGGGACTGCGACATTTGCTGCTGAAACAAGATGGGGGCGAATCTGTATCCGATCGAGCAGAATTACTCATGTACGCGGCCGATCGCGCTCAACACGTCGAAACTTTTCTCAAACCCGAGTTATCGAAAGGAACTATTGTTTTATGCGATCGCTTTACTGACTCTACGATTGCTTATCAGGGCTACGGCCGCGGTCTTAAGTTAAATTTAATTAAGCAGTTGAATGAAATTGCCACCGGCGGCTTGGAAAGCGATCTGACTTTGTGGCTGGATATTAATGTGGAGGCGGGTTTGGCGAGGGTAAAAGCTCGCGGAGGGTGCGATCGGATCGAGCAAGCAGATTTGAAGTTTCACCACCAGGTGCAGCAAGGTTTTGCGGAGTTAGCCGAGGAAAATAAATCTCGAATTGTCCGGATAAATGCCGATCGCCCTGAATATGAAGTCGCTCAGGAAATTCAAGCTATTGTAACTCGCCGATTAGAAGCTTGGGGATATTTAAATAATACCAATTCTGAAAAATAGCGCTAGATAATGTGTAGAGACACGGCAATGCCCTGTCCTGCTGTGGCAACTTACAATTTAACTTCTTAACTCAAAACAATTATTTAGCAGTCCATTAAACCACAATAACCTTTTGGTACTATAGCAACCACCCCCGACGCTTAAGATGTTCTTAATTGCTGAAACCCTAGATTTTATTCCTTCATCCTTCATCCTGATATCCGTTACATCTGAGATCTTGCACCCTTCTCAATTACTTGTTTAGGAACAAGCATCTTGCCTGTTCCTAAACAAGTAAAATTAACTCTTTGTGGAACAGGCATCTTGCCTGTTCCTGAGAATGGTGCAAGATGTGAGTTACATCCGTTACATCCGTTACCGAATCCGTTGCCGAACTTCCTTCTTCCTAAGCAAACATGAATTATTTCACATCATTAATCGGACAAGAGCGAGCAGTAGAATTGCTAACACAAGCAGTCGAGCGAAACCGAATTGCTCCGGGTTATTTATTTGTCGGATCTAACGGCATCGGCAAAAGTTTAGCTGCTCAGTGTTTCATCGAGCTTTTATTCTCAGCCAATCTTCCCGAAACCAGACTAACAGCGTCCGTGCAAAATCGCGTGAGACAGCGAAATCATCCAGACTTACTCTGGGTAGAACCAACTTATATGAACCAAGGCAAACGGCTTACGCCAAAGGAAGCAGAGGAAGCAGGTTTAAAGCGGAAAGCACCGCCACAAATTCGCTTAGAACAAGTTCGAGAAATCGGTGATTTTCTCAGCCGACCGCCGCTAGAAGCTGCGCGTTCAGTCGTAGTTTTGGAACAAGCAGAAACAATGGGTGAGGGAGCAGCTAACGGCTTGTTGAAGACATTGGAAGAACCGGGAAAAGCAGCGCTAATCTTAATTGCTCCGACTGTAGAAGCTTTGCTGCCAACTTTAATTTCTCGTTGTCAAAAAATCCAGTTTTCACGGCTGAATCCCGAAGCAATGGCACAAGTTTTGCAGCAAGCCGGATTCGCGCAGATTTTGGATCATTCCGAGGTACTGGGGATGGCTCAGGGTAGTCCGGGCGAGGCAATTGCGATTTGGCAGCAACTGCAATCAATACCCGATGATTTGCTGCAAAAGGTGAAGCAGTTGCCTCAAAATCTGCGGTCTGCTTTGGAATTAGCCAAGGAAATTGATAAAACTTTAGATACTGAATCTCAGTTGTGGTTAATCGATTATTTACAGCATTGTTACTGGCAGCAATTTTTGGCAGGGGGAATTAGTCGATCGCCCCTAGAGCCCTTGGAGAAAGCACGACAATATTTGTTAAACTACGTACAGCCGCGATTAGTTTGGGAATGCACACTAATGGGAATATGTCAAGCATAACCTAGTGGCAAGTTTGAACCCAATACGATGAGTAACACGATGGAAAAAGCCACATTTGCCGCCGGTTGTTTTTGGGGAGTTGAACACAAGTTTCGCGCCGTTGCGGGTGTCGTCTCGACTGCTGCAGGCTACACGGGAGGTCACTGGCCGAACCCGTGCTACCTGGATGTTTGCGCCAGAGTCACTGGTCACGCTGAATCAGTGCTGGTAGAGTACGATCGATCGCAGGTGAGTTACGAAGCACTGCTAGATGTATTCTGGAACTGTCACGATCCCACCCAAATCAATCGCCAAGGCCCCGACAGAGGCGAACAGTACAGGTCTGTGATTTTTTATCACAATTCCGAACAAGAAAAAGCCGCTCGCCTCTCCAAACAAAAATTGGAAACTTCCGGTAAATACGACAAAGATATTGCCACCGAAATCAAACCGGCGGGTGAATTTTATCTAGCAGAGGATTACCACCAGCAATATATTGATAAGAAGCGGCTTTCGTCAAAAGTTATTAGTTAAAAAGTAGGCAGACGCGAGCAAAAATAAAAAATATTAGGGGCGGCTAAGGCAATGATCTATACTAGCCACAGTTTATGATTAATGCAAAACTCTGCCTCCCCTACGCCATGTTTATTTCCATTTACTTAGTAATAAATCATTAGTGATGAGATAGTGTTTGGCAGTGGCAATCCCCGCGTGGTATACCGATGCGATGGGGATGTGGCACTAATCTCAGCTTTGACAATTGCTAAAAGAATATAGATGCGGGGCGGGGAATGCCAGTCTGAAAAGGAGCGATCGCGTTTTAAACAGCTTGTTACGCAAGTCATAATATTATAAAAATGCTGTATTAGTTGGGCGCGTAAGACACTAACAATTTTGTAACAAAGGCTAACTGAAGATTGGGCATTTCTGTTTCAATTCTCTTGAGAAAATCCCACTTTTTGCGTCCCGGACTGTAGTCATTAGTCAGAGAACAGAAGGAAAAGGGAAGAATATCTAGTTTGGCAGTCTTGCTTGTTTATTTGCTAAGCTAGAGGTGGCGCTCTGTCATCAATAAACCTTAGATTTATGCACAGGTTATTAACTGGGAAACTGCGAGTAGAGCATTTAACAATACCGATAGCCAATCTTCCAGTAAATCTATCCGGTACTAAAATTGTACAGCTTACGGACTTTCACTATGACGGGGTGCGGCTGTCGGAATGGTTGCTAGAAAAGGCGATTGCTGCAGGCAATGAAGCCGAACCAGACCTGATTTTTTTAACTGGTGACTTTATTACTTACGATCCCGCACCTATTTACGACTTAGTGCAGCGATTGAAAAACTTGCAAAGTCGGGTGGGAATTTACGCGGTTTTGGGCAATCACGACCACTATTGGCCGGGGGCAAAGAGAGAGGTTGCTAATGCTTTAAATAGCGTCGGTATTCGGGTTTTGTACAACGAAGCAATCTATCCTTTGGGGTCAGAATTTGCTTTAGTTGGGTTAGCAGATTTTTGGTCTGGCGATTTTGCGCCTAAACCTGTAATGGCCTCAATAAATCCCGCGATTCCTCGGATTGTATTGTCTCACAATCCTGATACTGCTGAAAAGCTGCAAAATTGGCGGATTGATTTGCAGTTGTCTGGGCACACTCACGGCGGTCAAATCGTTATTCCCGGTATCGGCCCTTTGTACGCTTGGGTCAGAAAAATTGGCTATTTTATTCCTAAACGAATCCGAAAGTTCATTCCTTTTATGTCGGCTTGGGATCGAGTAGTTACTCACTGGGAATGGGCTAGCGGTTTGCATCAGGTTGGGAGTAATTTGCTGTACGTGAATCGCGGTTTGGGAACTTATTCGCCGGGAAGGCTATTTTGTCCCCCGGAGGTGACAGTAATTACTTTGGTGTCTCAAGATACGTAAAGGCTGGTTTAGGGTGCATACTTTCCCGATAATAGAGAGGAAGAAGGAAGAGGAAAGTTCGGCAACGGATTTTTTAACGGATATAACGGATGTCAGTCCGAGGGAAGAAGGAAGAGAGAAGAGGGCTTTTTGTACAATTGCTATTATTTTTAATTGGCTTCTCCAAAGCGATAGCCTCTGCCGTAGACTGTGTGGATTAGGACAGATTCGCCCGGTGCTTCTATTTTGCGGCGCAGCAGGCGAATTTGAGCGGCTAATACATTGCTGCTGGGTTTTTCTGCTTCACTCCACAAATACTGGTGGATTTGTTCGTGTGTTAGCAATTGACCGGTATGGCGCATTAAGTATTCTAATAACTGACATTCTTTTTCTGATAAGTCAATTGTACGATCGCCCCGATAAGCTAATTGATTGTCGTAGTCTAGCTGTAAATCTGCAACTTGCAGCCGGCCGACAGCAACCTCGGCATCAAAAGTAGGAGGCCGCCGCAGCAAGGCGCGGACTCTGGCTAGCAGTTCTCGCAGTTCAAAAGGTTTGACTAAATAGTCGTCGGCACCTGCGTCGAGTCCTTGTACGCGATCGTCTACGGTATCTTTGGCAGTGAGAAATAGCACTGGCGTATTCCGTCCTTGCGATCGCAACTTCTGGCAAATTGCCAGTCCGGTTTGTCTCGGTAGCATCCAATCCAAAATTAGTAAATCGTAATTGCCCTGCATTGCTAAATTGCTGCCAGTTTCTCCGTCAAATGCCACATCAACTGTATAACCTTCGCGGCTTAAAACTCGACTCAAAGGGTCAGTTAACTCAACTTCATCATCAACTAAAAGAATCCGCATCCTGATTTCAAATTTGAGATTTGAGATTTGAGTTTAAGTAAACTGATTTTTGCTAGATTTTAATGTGTGGAATACTTTCCGTTTCGCTGTAAGCTGCTGCTACCCATTCCTGGATGGCAGGCAAGGCCAAAATCGCATCCGCATAAGCTTTTGTTACTGAATCTAATTTGACTCCGTAGGTGACAAAACGCATGACAACGGGGGCAAACATAGCGTCCACTACTGTGAATTTGCCGAACAGCATATTGCCGCCTGTTCCGAATTTTTGACGGCATTCGCGCCAAATGGCAAAGATGCGATCGATCTCTGCTTCTACACCGGGAGTCCTCCCTTCTCCCGGATAGCGGTTGCGGCAGTCCATCGGCATATTGTCGCGCAAATTTTGGAAACCCGCGTGCATTTCGGCGCAGATGGAACGGGCGATCGCCCGTTCCGCTACATCTGTCGGCCACAAATCATTTGCAAAGCGATCGGCAACGTATTCGCAAATTGCTAAAGATTCCCACACTTTCAAGTCGCCGTCGATTAAAACTGGCACTTTTCCCGATGGAGAATAGCGCTGAATTTCTTCATGGGTTGTCGGCCAGTCTAAGGGGATTCTCACCTCGGCAAATTCCAGTCCAGCTTGTTTCATCGCCAGCCAAGCGCGCAGCGACCAGGAGGAATAATTTTTGTTGCCGATTACCAGAGTCAATTTGGTCATAATGTAGCTGTCAGCTATTTCCGATCGTCCGTGCAATTTTAAGTTTTAGAGTTGAATACACAAAAGCGTGACACACAATGGCTATCGCGCGTTAGCGAAGCCCTCGAAGAGGATCGCCGCGTTGTCTGCACCAGCCTCTGCAAGAATTTTACCAAAAAATTGGGTCTAAAGCCCCGTCCTTCTAGGACGACTTTTTATTCTTGGTCGTGATAATATTGTAATGTGGCTAGGGTATTCAACCACATTAAAAACCCAGTCGCCTGAAGGCAACGCACCTTGAAAACTGAAGTTATGGGCTTGGGCGCCGAAAAGCTTGCGCGGGTAAAAACTTCGAGCAACAAGTACCAGAGAAACCAGTATTTTGGGTTTTGAATTGTACCGTGGGGCACACGGGAACAAGACTCTGCAATGAGTCGAAAGCTTGAGGACAGAACCATCTCTGGTAAGTACAGGAAGCTGTACTTATTAAGTGGACTGAATGATACAAGAATCTCTGCCCTTCTAGGGCGGAGAGTTGTCAAATTAACAGCCTCCCAGCGTTCCGCGTTTTTCTGCAAACTTCGATCGGGGGGCGCGATCGAACACGCTTGATTGCACATGAGATGAGAAGCCTCTGTCCCTGGGAACCCTTGCCTGGTTAGCGCTAGGTACAGCTACTGTATAGTCCATTTCCTCCCTCTCTACACCACCGCCTGAGAGGATTTCATCTACTTTAATCTTTTTCAGGGAATCCTGGTCTACACTGTGAAAATTTTCCTCAAATTCTTGATTATTTTCCATACCGACCGCCATTGAAAAAAGTGACTAAATAAAAAATTACTAAATATAATATATCCTCAAATAAAGGATCGAGCAATACCCGAAATTTATTTTTAGCTATGAACTATATGTGTTATTCTGAGTTTGGTAAAAGCTGTTTCTGCTTAGACCGCGCTCTCCCCCTTTCCAAATTAAGAAATTTACCCTCTAAAAATTGACATGATTACTGTTGCACTTCCCAAAGGCGGATTGTTAGGAGATAGCATTCGGCTTTTTAAATCCGTTGGATTAGACTTCAGTGCTTTTCTCGATTCCTCGAACCGACAACTTCAAATTTATGACCCAACAGGCACTGCCAAAGCTTTGCTAGTAAGGACGCACGACGTACCTGTTTATGTGGAATACGGCCAAGCGGATTTGGGGATTGCTGGTTATGATGTTTTGCGGGAAAAAAAGCCGAAAGTTGCCAATTTAATTGATTTAAAATTTGGCAAGTGTCGGCTGTCGGTGGCGGTCAAGGAATCTAGTTCTTATCGACGAACTGTGGATTTGCCTCCTCATGGTAGAGTTGCTTCTAAGTTCGTACACTGTGCGAGGGAATATTTTCACAATTTGAATTTGCCGGTGGAAATTGTGCCGCTTTACGGTTCTGTGGAGTTAGGGCCGATTACCGGGATGTCGGAGGCAATTGTGGATTTGGTTTCGACTGGCAAAACTTTGCGAGAAAATGGTTTGGTGGAAATTGATGTTTTGTTTGAAAGTTCGGCTTATTTAATCGGTCATCCTCTGAGTTACCGTTTGAATGCGGGGGGGGTGAATGAGTTGATCGGGAAGTTGAGAGAGCAAGTTTTGACGGCTGTTTGATGGTCTAAAATTAGAGTGCTTTGATTGGTTCCTAGATAAGTAGAGAAACGGCATTGGCCATTGGCGTCAAATTTAGCTGTCAGTCCGCCCAGTTTTTCCGTCCGCCCGTCAGTCCGCCAGGGAATGAATTCCACGGGGCTGATAGCTAAAGTCCTCTCAAAGAGGACTGAATAACTCATTAATCCTATGCAAGAGGACTTTAGCTTTGAGGCAGGGGTTTCAATCCCTGCCGGACTATTAGTTGTACGTTAAGTTGACACTAAACGGCAATGTCGTGTCCTACTCCCTGCCCCGGACACGGCATTGCCGTGTCCCTACAGATGCTAGCCTACTTTTCATAATTCGTATAGGTTCGTAGCCAGGACTTTAGTCCTTATTTGCGCTAAGAAAGAGGACTGAAGTCCTCACTAGGGCGTCGGTTCAGTATTAGGAGTTGACAAAACAAACTGAAAATGATAGGTGAATTGAAAAGCCTGTTAAATTCTGACAATCAGGAAGAAGGAAGAAACCTTATGCGCCCTCCCTTATGGCATCCTCCAATTGAACTCTCAGAAACAGAAGCGTTGATTATCAAGCGCATTAAACGAGCCAAGTTATTCACGTTTCTTCGACTGAACCGTTCATTCATATTTAATGATGAGTTTCAAGAACAACTGGCTACAATTTTTAAATACAGCACAGTAGGTCAGGGCCCAGTTCCTCCTGCACAAATTGCTCTGGCAATTATTCTGCAAGCCTACTTAGGCATTTCTGACGATGAAGTAATTGAAGAAATGCTCATGGATCAACGTTGGCAGTTAGTTCTCGATTGTCTAAAGTGTGAAACTCCCCCTTTTAGCAAAGCCACTTTGGTGAGATTCAGAAATCGCTTAATTAAAAAAGAACTAGACCAACGTTTAATTGACCGCACCGTAGAAATTGCCAAACAAAAAGGTGGATTTGGC
>NZ_JAUBSH010000076.1:0-33269 GCF_036704705.1 Microcoleus sp. K1-B1
TTCCTTCCCTCACACTCCTGTGGATGCCTTTTATGCTTGTAACTCCTCCTAGTTGTAAAAAACCTACACCTGTCAGCCCTCTCCCTGCGGGTCCATCCCGCTGATCTCCGGCATTTAAACAGTAAATGTAAAAATATGTTGCAAACTTTATACTGCTGTGTTAAGTTTAGTTACATAAGGTTGAAATTAAACGAGGTTTCTGGTCATGGAAAACAAAGACGCAAAAGTTGGCTTCACTGAGTTTGCTGAAACCTGGAACGGCCGTTTGGCAATGTTGGGCTTCGTTATCGGTCTAGCTACCGAATTCCTCACCGGTCAAGGCATTCTCTCTCAAATCGGTTTGATGTAATCAGCTTAACTGCACAAGAGTTGAAATTCACGCGATCGACCCCATCACAAGTGCAAAAGCCCCCCCGCTAATAAGTCCCCTTCACTTCACACGGAAGGGGCTTTTGCATTTTTATTAAAAAACCCAACAGAGGGCACAAACAAAAATCTTTTCAGTCTCAATATTTATCGCGAGACTAACTCCACGAAACTAAGCAATTTCTACAGAATCAAAAATTCTCAATGTAGGAGTCAAAGTCGGATGTTTCACCAAACCGTCGCGTTTGTGACTCCGCGTGCTTTTACCTAAAATCATCTCCGACAGATCGGGCATTTCCTGCCAGCAGTGCGAGCAGAACCAATAAACGCGATTGTGGCGAGCGTGGCGGAGCAATTTAGAGGAGCAACAAGGGCAACTATTCATGATATTTTAAACCTTTTTTGAAGATATGGAGCGATAACCCAATCATTAGAGAGATTCACGAAAGCCTGCACATCTCAATTCCAGGCACAAAAATAAAAAATCTCTTTCACTCACAGCTTTGAGCGTCGCGCAAGTAGCACTTTTGGAGGCCCAATAGTAACACCACAATCAAAAGCTGAACGCTCCAAGGAGCCCAAGAGAAACCCCAAATAAAACAACCCAGCCCGGCCCAAGCCACAAGAACAAAAATATCTTGAGAGGTTTGCCAGTAAACCCAGACTGCTGCCAGAGAAACTATTAGTAGCAAAATGTAAGCTGAGGGCATAGTCGTCTTCTCCCAATGTGTCTGCCAACAGTCAGGAGCGATCCCTGACGTTCTGCTTAAACATAAAACTAAAACCTGAAGAACTTATGAAGACGAGTGAGTTGTTACAAAAAGTAAAATAATCCTGCCAGCTTATATTTTCCCGATAAATCTGTAGGAATACTGAGCTCATGGCTGAGGCCGAATCAGGTTAAATGAACGCACTACCCATAGGGATTTAGGCATCCCTAATTGGTATCAATTTCATCCCAATACCGACAGGGTTGAAATTGATACCGGACTGATGTTTTGAGTCTTAAGCTGACAGCACGAAAGGTACGGGGCCTAAATCGCTACACATATCCTGTCCGATCGCCCTGATTCGAGCTAAGGAACCATACCAAAGAAACCAAGTTTTTTTAACTCTCTTTGCCTGCAAAACTACTGCTTGAAAAGCTGCATAATTCAAGGCGCGCGATCGATCTATTCTTGCTCCCACCCCAAAGCCTCAGCGACCTGAGCCGCCAAAAACATCGGTTCAAAAGGCTTAGCAATCACGCTCACCACCCCCAAATCAGCGAACATCCGCCTGTCCCCAGCCAGAGCCTTAGCCGTCAATAAAATTACCGGAATGTGCTGCGTAGCATTATTAGCTTTTAACTGTAGAAAAGTAGTAGGCCCGTCTTGGTCGGGCATCATCACGTCCAATAGAATAGCATCAGGCTGTTCGGCAAGAGCCTTAGCAACGCCCTCGCGGCCCGAACTCGCTGTCAGGACTTCCCAGCCCCCCACCAGTTCAAGACTGACTTGAGCTACTTCCCGAATATCTTCCGCATCGTCAATAACCAAGATGCGCTTGGCAGTCAAAATTAACATTTTTTTATGAATGAGAACTGATCACAGATTAGAGGTTAAATGTGAATATTTTGTAAAGCAAATTATCTTACCCGATCGGACTTTACAGTAAATTTTCAAAACTGTATAGCAGATGTTGAAGGAATAAGGAACAAGGAAGACCGAAGTTACCATTGAGCGGCAGGGTTTCACCTAAGAACATCCTAACCCTCTGGCGCGGTTGCTGTAAAATATCCCACCCAAAAAAAGCCGCTTTTCGACGACCTCAAATTGTGCTTTTTGCCCGCAGTCCCCAAACTGCTGAAAAGGCTGAGATTGTTTGATCGAGTCATCGACAAACAATCTGCACAAAATCATTAACTTTGGGTACACCTGGGTAGAAATTAACTTTCAGTTGCCAGCCCCTCCCTGAGAAGTGGCAGACTTAAGAAAAAAGTGCTGCCCTCCCCCACAACGCTCTCCACCCACATCCGCCCCCCGTGCTGCTCCACGATACTGCGACAAATAGCCAGCCCCAAACCAGTACCTCCCTTCTGGCGAGAATCAGAAGCATCAACTTGTTGAAAGCGTTCAAAGACCATCTCCAGCTTGTCTGGCGGAATACCCCGCCCTTGGTCTTTCACAGCAATCACGATGTACCACGAGTTCAGAACTGGCATATGCGGAGGCGCGGCGGCAGGCTCAGGAGACAACAAAGACGGAGACGACACCGACTTGTGCGCTGCTTTTTCTGCCAAATCCGGATTGTGGGTCAACTCCCCGCTCAGCCAAACCGTAGCGCCGGAGGGAGAAAATTTGATAGCATTACTAAGCAAATTTGTCAATGCTTGAATTAGCCGATCGGGAACAGCTTGCAATTGCGCCCCCACAGGCTTCACCGACAGAGTAACTCCCGCCTGCTGAGCCATTCCCTGCATCTCGTCAGCCGCCTGCAACATCAGCTCAGCCACATTGCAAGTTTGTTTGATGGCAGTGCTGTAACTCGACTCCATCCGCTCTAAATCTAGGATGTCGTTGACCAAGCGCACCAAACGGTCAGTATTAGTGACAGCAATCTCCAGCATCCGCTTAGCTTTCTGGGGGTAAGCGTCCAGCAGGCCGCTGTTGAGGAGGCCGAGAGCGCCGTGAATTGAGGTCATGGGTGTCCGCAGTTCGTGGCTGACAACAGAGATGAATTCATCTTTCATGCGCTCGACGGCAAGCCGCTCCGTGATATCTTTAAAAGTCACCACAGCTCCAATAATTTCGCCTTCTTCTCGCATCGGAGCGACAACGTACTCAACCGGAAAACTGCTGCCGTCTCGCCTCCAAAAAATCTCATCGGTGACGCGCCGCGCCTCTCCGTCTTCCAAGGTGGCTAAAATTTGAGAACTTACCCGGTTCGGCAGCAGTTTGCCCGCCTGCTGTGTGGCGCAGTGTGGCACAAGTTCCGACTCTGAATTGATGTCTGTTGCAGGTGACAGTTGCTTGATCGCCTTTGAGCATTCTTCCTGTGCACGGTGTAAGCTTTCATAGAGTGGTCGATCGATCAATTGCTTCGATTCGCACCCAGCCATTCTCACCGCCGCAGGATTGACAAAAGTTACTTTTCCCTCTTTGTTCAACCCGCAAATTCCTTCTCCTGCGGAGAACAAAATCATTTCTGTTTGGTGGCGGAGTTGTTCAAAGGCTTTTTCGACTCGCTTGCTGTCGCTGATGTCGCGAGAGATTGTCGAAACGCCCGTTACCGCTCCAGTGGCGTCTTTAATCGGAGAAATCGTCAGGGAGACATCTATCTGTTGACCATCTTTCCGCAAGTGTACGGTTTCGTAATGGTCGATGCTGGCTCCCGCCCTAATATTTTCCAATATTTGAGGCATTTCCTTGGGGCGTTCGGGTATGGCTAAAATCTCGATCGACTGCCCCTTGATTTCCGCAGCACAGTAGCCGTAAATCTTCTCTGCTCCTGAGTTCCAGCTCTGAATTGTCCCGGCGAGGGTTTTGCCGACGATGCCGTCGTCGGAAGACTCGACAATCGACGCCAAGCGCACGAGTTCATCTCTAGTTTGCTTGTGTTCGGTAATGTCGCGACCCAAAATCACTATACTTTTGCGTCTGCCGTCGGGGTGAAATACGGGTACTTTAATCACGTCGTAGATTTTCACAGTACCGTTTGAGCGGAGAATTACTTCTTCTCCCCTAGAAAGCTCACCTTTTTCCCACGCTTCTCTATCGCTCACCTCGCACGCCTGTAGCGCCTCGCGGTAAAAACTGCTGAGTTCTCCTAGCTGAGAATCTTTGAGACCACGGTAGTCTATCTTTTCTAGCTCGAATACTTCCAATATCGCTCGATTTGCCTCCAGCCACCTACCCTCGCCATCTTTGAAGCAGACAATATCTGGCATGGCATTGATCAGCGAGTTGAGATAGGAGTTTTCTCGCAGTGCAGTTTCTACCTCGGCCCGCTTGGCGATTTCCCGTTGCAGGTTTTCGTTTGCCATTTGCAACGAGTCCTTTAACAAACTTTCTGTAAAAGTCTGTTCTTTAATTACTTCCTGAAGTCGGTGAAGTTCTAGCGACTGCCGCCTGCGGGCCAACAAATTCTCTACCCGCAAATGCAGTTGGGTGGGTTCGACGGGACTTACTATCAAATCGTCTATTCTGCGTTCGAGTTGTTTTGCCAGCAGCGAAAAGGGCTGCTCAGCAATAGCAGGCGTTTGGGATTTACTAACAAGTAAGAACGGTAAAAATATCGGATCGGCGGCAGTTTTTAATGATTCTACCAGCGGCCCGATGCGATCGAAATTTGCCTCGTCGAGAATGCACAAGTCAAAAGCGATTTGGGGAATGGGAAATTCGGAGTTGGGATCTAAAGGGTGAGCGAGTACGATCACCTCATGCTCGGCGTTGAGGTGGGCGATCGGCAAATTAAGTTGTTGGTGGCGATCGACCAAGAGTAAAATGCGGCTCATTAGTTTGTTAATTTCCCCATGACTAATGATATGATGTCCGGTAAATTAACCATTATATGTTGTGTAGTCAGGAATGAAGCCCTCTTTTTTATGAGGAATGAAGCCTTCACTACCAACAATTTTTATAGCCTTATATCGACCGGACGTGATCGAAATTATCAAGGCATTAGGTAGCCAGAGTAGAAGCCCCAATTTAATAAAATTTGATAATTATTTAATTGTTTGTTGGTTCAAAAAATGACTAATGACTAATTACTAATTCAGGGGGCGGGTTTATATTTATTTGGGTTGTCAGTTCTATGAAAGCTGGTGCAACCCGCCCCTACAGCCTAATGACTAATGACGACTGATTACTAATGACTTTTTACGGCATTCCGATCGGAATCAAAGCATCTTCCGGCATACAGCTAGAGTAACGACTCCCATCCGATAAAACCGCAATCAGCCTCACCTGCCAGTCGGGCATAATCTGCAAATCCGCCCAGGGCACTGCTACCTCCAAACATTTATCCACTCCCACTTGAGCGCGGCTAATGCGGGGCTGCCACTGATCGCCCTCTTCTGCTTCCTGAAACCAAATCGATTTCGTCAGCAAATTAATCTCTAACTGATGGTGGTATCTATAGTTTAGCGGTGCTTCGTCAGGCAAACCCGACAGCGGAATCAGACTGTTGTGCATCGTGCGATCGGGATAAAACCAGAACAAATTTAACTGCTGCGGGCAATCAATTCCCGGCCGCACCCCTACCTTGAAGTCGGCGCGAATGTAAAAATTCAAGTGGTCAACCCCGTACCAAAGCCGCTGAATTGCCGAACTCCGGTGCATCGTACCCCTTGCTCCCCCAACTTCAATCCGGCCGGCTTTGTCCCAATCCTGTTCGTTGCCGATACCGTCAATCACCGGGTGAATAAAGCTCAGCGGCAGGTGGTCGCCTTGAACCTCGTGCACCTCTACTTGCCGCCGCACTTCCGGGGGTACAGGCTCGCCGAGAGCGTCGTAAATCGCCGCTACGTGTTCGCGAAATAGCTGGTCGAACATGGCATCTTGGTTCGACGTGTGGCCTTCGCCAAACCACCAGAACCAGTCGGAACCTTCGGCCGCATAAAGCGCTTCCCAAGCTTCTGGGTTGCTTTCTTCTGTGGCCTCTGGATGGTTTGCCAGCATTTGTCTCGCGGGCTCTAACAAGTCCCAAGCGCGATTTTTCGCGGGATCGCCGATCCAAGTTGTCAGAGAACCGTCCACCCAGGAACCGGTGTGCAGTTGGGCTGCGGGAATTGTTTCGGTTGCTGGGAATTTGTCAAGAAATTCTGAGACTGTGACTAATTTTATATCTGGATTATTGCTGAGAGTTTGATAGAGGGATTCTAAGAACGGTTTGCCGTCTTGGGGATAGAATTCCCAGCAATTTTCGCCGTCTAGGGCGATCGTCACTAACCAGGGATTTTCTAAAGCTGTTTGACCATCGGACTGTCGGTTTTTGAGCGTTCTGCCGATCGCTTCTAAGTGTCCCACTAAATCTGATGCTGCCTTTTCCGGTTCCATCGAACCGTAGGTAAACCCGATCAAGTCGGACAATCTGTGGTCTCTAAATACTATGGCTAAATCGCCGTCAGGAGTTTCTAAACGGTAAGGGCGATATAAGAATTCTGGTTCGTAGACATTCCCTGTCGCGTCGCGGTGGAAAAAGTGTTTAATTGTCCACCCCAAAACTGCTTCGTCCGAGACAATCCATTTAAAGCCTTGTTTGGCAATATAGGGCAAAATTTCCGGGCTGACTGCTTGTTCCGACGGCCACAAACCGCGCGGTTGGCAATCAAACCGGTCTTCATACATTTCCCAGGCTTTTCTCAGGTGTCGGGGAATATCTTCTGCCCACTGAAACCGATGTTGTGGCAGCGTCATGTTTGGAATAGCTATGCGGCCGCCATTCGTGTCGGCAAGCAGCGGTAAAATCGGGTGCGTGTAGGGGGTTGTGGAGACTTCCAACTGTCCCTCAGCTTGCATTTTACGGTGCTGGGGAATGATGCGAGCGAGGATTTCTTTTTGTTTTGAGTAGATGTTTTTTCTGTCTACCAAACTAAAATTTTGTCCTTGTTTCAGCCACCCTGCAATCTCCGGGTCGTCCCAAAACAGCGGGTCAATCCAAGCTAAATTGTGCCATGCCAGCAAGTCGCTAAAATCCTGCAATTTCCAGTTTGCCAAACACCACTGAATGCCTTTTTCCTGCCGCTGAGTGTAGAGTTGAGCGTAGCGGGGGTGTGGCTGAATCAGAGTGTGGTAATTGGCGTCAAAAAAGTGTTCTAAAATGAACTCTTGTTCTGGGAGGGTTAAAATTTCTGCTGACTTTAATGTCACCGTCAAGTAAGGGTCTAATGCTTTGTCTGCGATGCAGTCTTCTATCTGCAAAATCAAGGAGGGAACCAAGTTTACGGTTTGATGCAGGTTGGGATATTTTGCCAGGAGGAGCACTAAATCCAAGTAGTCTTTGACTCCGTGCAAGCGCACCCAAGGCAGTCGGTACTGAGCTGCTCCTGCGCTAGCTGATACTCTGGATTTGTAGAGCGGTTGGTGTTGGTGCCAAATGAAGGCTACATAAAGGGGGTGAGACATTGAATTTAGTAATTGGTAATTGGTAATTGAATTTGGTAATTGGTAATTGGTAATTGGTAATTAAATTTGGTAATTGGTAATTGGCAATTAAATTTGGTAATTGGCAACAGTCAACAGTCAACTGGTAATTGGTAACAGTCAACAGTCAACAGTCAACTGCCAACTGTCAACCGTCAACTGGTAATTGGTAACAGTCAACAGTCAACAGTCAACAGTCAACAGTCAACCGTCAACTGCCAACAGTAAACAGTCAACTACCAATTGCCAACTGACTAATTACATTACCTGTTCGACTTCGGCAATTTCTGGGATAGCCTCGCGCAGGCGACGTTCAATGCCCATTCTCAGAGTCATTGTGGAACTTGGGCAAGAGCCGCAAGCTCCTTGCAGTCTCAGGTGTACCACTGGGCCGTCAATTTCTACGAGTTCGACGTTGCCACCGTCGGATATCAGGTAGGGGCGCATTTCATCGAGAACTGTTTCGACGTTATCTCTGGTTAGTGCTAGTGTCATATTTCGCCTCTGTGATGATTTCTTGCAGTTGATGAAAGTTCGATTTGACTCAGGGACAGCATTCTCAACCGCGCGAGATTTAAGAAACCGGGCTTGTTGAAAAAAGACTTGCGTACTCAAATGAGCTGGCTGCAGCAAACCCGGTTTCTGTCACCGAAAAACGAGCGAGAAGCCCCTGACTTTAGGCATGGGGAGGACAGCGGCAGCGACGACCGTCGCATTAAAATCCCCTTTCGGGGTTGGAGAGGTATGGTTGCCTCTCCAGTGAGGTATGGTTGCCTCAAACTCCCTTGCGGGGTAATGTTAGCTTCGCCAATGTTTTAAGAGCTTGTTAGGCTAGCAGCACGTCCTTAACCCTTGTACAGATGTTTAACCACTAGCGACAGAGCGGAAAACTAGCTTCGCATTCTCCGGTGTCGTGACTCAAAAAACGTAGTCAGTAAAGACTTAGGCTGGTAAGGTAAGCTCTCGATTCAATCCCGCTCAAAGAGCCGGACAGTCTTAAAAGCCTCCGCCTTTAGGCGTGGGGTTCCTTACGCTGATGCTCGATCCCAATTCGCTCTCTCGTTCGATCGTAGCGTTACTTGCCGCCAAATCAAGTTGATTCTGATACGTTAATCAAAAAAACCCGTTTTATTTAAGAAATTGGGTTTTTGAGGGCGCTACACTACTGCTGGTTCTAGCAGTTTGACATTGGAGTAGTTGAACTCGGTTGTTGTCAGTTGACCTTTTTCTTTGGCTCGAACTACTTGCTTGGTCATGACATAATAGTCGCCTATCTTCTCAAAGGTATCTTCAAATTCGAGTTCTTTGATGATTTCGTCTGTTTGGGGGTTGCGGAAAACTGCATCGTAGTGAGTGGCCAAAGAACCTTCGGGTGTCTCTAAGCTTTTGTGCGTGTCAATTACGAAAGCCATGCGGCCCATCACCCGGCTGACTTGACAAATTGAGAGACCTCGGATTTTATAATTCGATCCCATTGAGTCGCCTTGTACCAAGATGTCCACAGCGTCGGTGCTGTCCTTCTCGCCCAGGGTGAAGCTATTTTTGCCGTGAGATTTTTCAAATGTCGAGCGTTTGCGGTGGGTGACAATATCGCGCATTTGGGTGTAGACGCTTTGCTGCACTTCCTCATCTTCAATGCCGCTGACTTCCACGCTCATGTCGGGTTTGATGGAAACATGACCCGTATATACTTCGTCGCCCTGTTTGAGTTCAATATCGGCACTGTAACCGGGAAAATTGGCATCCCAGGTATAGCGGTGTTCGTAAGCAGCGCGAAACAAATCGCGAGCGTTGGCTTGCTCTGTCATAAATCCCTCTTTCTCTTGACACCCATCTAGTTTAGCTTAACCGCGAGAAGCCCCACATTCACTGGATAGGGGAGTTACCCGCACTCCTGGCGAGCACTTGTTGGGGGTGCGGCTGGGCTGGCAATTAGGGCGCAACAAGAATTTACCGCAAAAGTGGGTATAAAGCCCCGTCCTTCTAGGACGGCTTTAATTTCTACAATTTGTAAATAATTGTTAAATAGGTAGATTTTGTGGGTAAAAGTTGCAGTAAAAATAATGATAAACTATTCCCATGATAGTATTAGAGTTTAAGTTGAAAGGCAAAGCGGAGCAATATCGGATCATGGACGAAATGATTCGGACGGCTCAATTTGTCCGAAACAAAACTCTTAGACATTGGATAGACAATCAAGGAATTAAGCTGGTAGACCTATACAAACAGTGTGCCATTATGGCGAAAGAGTTTGAATGGGCAGGCCAGCTTAACTCGACGGCACGTCAAGCTTCGGCGGAGCGTGCCATTTTTGCTATAGGGCGTTTTTTTGCTAATTGCAAAGCAAAGAAACCAGGGAAAAAGGGATTCCCGCAGTTCAAAAAGCACACTCGTTCCGTTGAGTACAAACAATCGGGTTGGTCACTTTCTGCCGACAAAAGATGTTTAACATTTAAAGACGGCTTCGCTGCTGGGAAGTTCAAGTTGGTTGGTAGTCGGGATTTGTATTTCTAGGCGCCAAACGAGATTAAACGAATCAGAGTCGTGCGTCGTGCCGACGGATACTACGCTCAATTTTGTATCAATGTGGAACGGAAAGAGGAAGCTATTTCCACTGGTAAAGCCATTGGAATAGATGTCGGATTAAACCATTTTTATACTGATAGCGATGGCGAAACAGTTCCTAATCCTCGGTATCTCCGCAAAAGCGAAAAAGCTCTGAAGAGATCGCAGAAGCGAGTTTCTCGGAAAAAGAAAGGTTCTAAAAATCGAAAAAAAGCGATCAACAAGTTAGGAAGAAAACACCTGAAGGTCAGTAGACAGCGTAAAGACTTCGCCATTAAGACGGCGTTGTGCGCGGTGAAATCTAACGATTTTGTAGCCTACGAAGACCTTCAGGTGCGGAACATGGTTAAGAACCATAAACTCGCTAAATCAATTAGCGATGCTGCGTGGTCACAGTTTGCTCAATGGTTGGAATACTTTGGAAAAGTGTACGGCAAAACAGTTATTGCTGTTGCTCCTCAGTACACATCTCAGGAATGTTCACACTGTGGCAACCTGGTTAAAAAAACTCTGTCAACTCGAACCCATATTTGTGGTTGTGGTGTGGTGTTAGATCGCGACCATAATGCCGGAAAAAACATTTTGGCAAAGGGATTGAAGCAGGCAGGAATCAATTTAAATACGGTGGGGCACACCGAAATTTACGCTGGGGGACAGACCGATCTCTACTCGCTGATGGTAGCATCAACGAGCAAATCGACTGGATGATCCAAGAATCCCTGCGCCTTTAGGCAAGGGAGTGTCAATTTCTCTATCGGTTGCTATGATTTGAAAATAAAGTCCCAAAATGCCTGGTTATTGAGAGCGCGATGGGTCGCAAGCCAGACACCAGTCTTAGTTATGGGTTATGTTGAAAAAACTTGTGTCCGCTTTTTAGGGGTTGCACCCGCAGGTAACTATTAGATTCCCCCCTTAATAAAATGCTAGAAACTGTCTACAAACACTTAGAAACATTGCAGGAACAAGCTAGGGAATTGCCACACCCGCAACAGGCGATTTTCACAAAAATTTTGGAAGATTTATCAAATTCTCTACAGGAAATGGCAGGCAGCCGCTTGTTTGAAAGCGCCACAAATAACGCGGCAAAACTGGTGGAACTTGAAAAAAATAATCGCCTTTTGGAACGCACTGTAGCCCAGCAAGTAGGGCAAATCAGACAGCTACGGGAGCAGTTGGAAAAACAAATCAGCCAGCATCGCAGGGACACTCAAGCCTTAACTAAAAGTGAAGCAAAACTGCAAGCTATGCTGCGTAATTCTCCCGATCTAATTAGCATTGTCGGCTCCGACGGGCGAGTTCGATACCACAGCGGAGCCCTACAGCGACTTTTGGGTTACAACCCAGAAGAAAGAATTGGCAAATTTCACGGCGAGTTAATCCATCCAGACGATTTGCTGGCTTGGCAGACGTATTTTGGTAAGTTGTTAGAAGCTCCCGGAATTGGGGGGGCAATCGAATATCGGAAACGCCACGCTGACGGTTCTTGGATCTACATGGAGTCGATAGGTAACAGTTTGCTTTACGATTCTAGCGTGCAGGGAATTATAATTTATTCGCGGGAAATAGGGGAACGAAAGCAAGCGGAAATCGCTGTCCGAGAGTCGGAACTACACTACAGAGTTATGTCGCAAATTACTTCTGATTTTGCCTATTCTTTTAAGGGACTGCCCGACGGCAAGTTCGCCTGCGAGTGGGCGACAGAAGCTTTTGAGCGCTGCACCGGTTGCGTTCCTGAAGAATTAGAATCGTTTGGTTGGTGGAACTCGGAACTCGTTCATCCCGACGACAGGGAAATGTTAATTAAACAGTTAGAAGGCTGTAATTTCAGCCGCACTGGAGCTAATGAGTATCGCATTATTAATCAAAAAGGCGAGGTGCGCTGGGTGCGGGACTACTGGCAAGTGGTGTGGGACAAAACTGCTGAACGGGTTGTTCGTTTGTGGGGCGCTTGTCAGGAAATTACCGATCGCAAGCAAGTAGAATTGAAACTACAACTCGTTAACCAAGTTTTGCAAGCCCAGATAGCATCAGCGCCGCTGGCGATTAACTGTACCAGCAATGACGGCAATACCGTTGTTTGGAACCGCGCCGCCGAACAACTTTTTGGCTGGACTGCTGCTGAGGTTTTAGGGAAACCTTTACCGAATATTCCTGAAGGCCAAAAGCAAGATTTTTACGCGCTGCTAAAGTCTGCGTCTAATGGCAAACCGCAAAACGGTTTGGAAATATCTTTGTTGAAAAAAGACGGTAGTTCGATCGATGTTTGGCTTTGGGCCGCACGTGTGCGAGATGCGGGCGGCCAGACTGTCGGCAGTATCAACATATTTTCTAATCTTTCAGAACGCAAGCGCATAGAGGAAGAGCGCCAAAAACTAGCAGCGATGAAAGATATGGAGGAACCTTTTTGGGCGCGCTATGTCAGCCCTCCAAAAACTCCTAAAAAAAAGGGCGGTCTGTAATTGTATCAAGCACAAGTTAAAAGCATTAAAAGTGCGAAACTGTAATCTTATGCTTGCCATATCCTTGGCGGTCAAAAAAACTATTTTATGGGGGTCGTTTGAGCGGACATAATATGATAAATACACCGCGCTACTACGTGTAGTAGTTGCTATTCTGTACTGTGTAAAACTATATTTCCCTAAAAATAATTGATGAACCAGCTATCGAATTAATTGAGGAAATCTATCGATAAAGTGTCAGTTTTTTCATGGTAAAACTTGTGGATACGGTAAATATTAGACTTGTTAAATACGCCACTCGAAGGTTTACTGATGCCCAGATTTTTCCTGACTCCTCAAAGTGGCTAACTCTGCGTGAGTTTGACAAGCTTCACTTAACTCAATGTAATCTAAGATATTGGAAATTACCTGAGAAAGGTGGATAGCCGAACGGTGAGCTTCTTGGATAAAATCTCTCTCCTCTATGGGATCGTCAGCTTGGTCGTCTATGGTTAGTTGCAGATAGCCGATGATGTGATTTAGGGGAGTGCGGAGCTCGTGGGACGCTTTCAACAAAAATTGCTTTTTGAGCTGGGATAGTCCTTGTACTCGCTTGTTGCGCTCTTGGTAGAGGGTGGCGAGGGCGATCGCACTTCCTACTTGCTCGGCAAGTTCTTGTGCGAATTCGATCTGGGATTGAGTCCAAGGTCGATCGGTCTTACCCTTCCCGGACGATCGACCTTTGCACTTATGCAAGCTAATTATGCCATTAGGTTGCTCTTGGTAAGCGGTAGCCACCACTAGCAGCGACTGCGGCCCAAAAGCGTCAGTGGCTGCAAAGGAGTCTACTACCACCGGTTCGAGGGTGGCTAGAGCTTGAAGGAAATGAGGTGCTGCTGTGAGCGAGATTTCCATTCCCAGCATGGGTAAAAATGGTTCTTGGCAGTATTCAGCAGCTACTTTGACTTGCAGGCTAGAACTTTCATAGGGACAAAGGATACAGCGGCTGACGCCTAGTGTTTCTCCCAGACTGTTAACTGTTTGCTGCCAGATGGTATTGAGATCCAAGGTGCGACGAATATTTCTGCCAATTTGGAGTAAAAGCTTTTGCGATTGAGCTGATATTTGCTGATTCATAGCAACCCTTTTTCTACTAGACTGGCAAAAGTTTACCACTCCGGCAACAGAGCAGGGAGTTACTGAATTTGCCAGCCTGCCACTGTCCGACTTATTGATTACGTAATTCTACTTAAATATTGCCACAGACCGTCAAACATTACTAAGTATTTGCGGTGTCTTTACAAGATCTTTATGATTTTCACATAGAACGGAGAGCGTCCTGTTTTCTTGAAAATCCTTTACAGTAGGGGATCGGGAAGCTGAATCAGTGCTAAAAGTAGGCATTAAGTTCTTGTAAAGTTGGCGGTTTGTGGGGGTTTACTCGGAGGTGTGAGCGGCCAGCCGACAGATTAAAGATTAGCTTTTATCCGTATCCCCCGGATTTGATTTATGCCAATTCTGGCTGGGGATCGGAAGTGGCGCGGGTGATGAATATCAGTCCAAAACTCCCAAGGAGGGAGCTGGGCGACGGATAAAAGTCAATCGATTTTAGATTTGAGATTTGAGATTTTAGATTAAAGAATTGAAGCATTGACCCCACGGATAAATTCGGGGGCTCCTTTATCGGATACAGGTTTTTTATTTCTGGGTACTGAGTCTGCTTTCGGAATGAATCCGGGAGCTTGTATCCTGGATGCTTTCTGTCAGGGATACTCTGGTGGGCGATCGAACTGTGTTTATAGGATAATTAGCAATTATCGATGACCTTTATTCACGAAACAGAACTTACGAATACAGGAATATAGCAATTTTTAAGTGAATAAGGTACAGTTTTGTAATTAGTAATTAGTAAGAAAGCTGGCGAGTACCTCACGAAAGTTGAGAACGGGAGCATCTCATATTTGTAAAAACACTTCTTCTGGCTTCTTCCTTCTTCCTCTTTCCTTCTGCCTCCTGCCTCCTGCCTCCTGCCTCAAAACTCCAATTTGTAGCTTGGCTGCCAAAGTGAGATGCTCCCGTTGAGAACCGCTATAACAGTTTTTTTTCTGCTTCCTGATTCCCTCTTGCTTCTTTATTTGTGCTGATTCTTGATTCCTGATTCTTTCAACGTCCCGATGACCAATTACTGATGCTCAATTACGGATGATTAATTTTTAAATAGTGGTTCTTGATAAAGAGGCACAGTAAAAGTAACCGTTGAGCCGAGTCCTTCTCCCATACTGTAAAAGTTTACTGTACCCCCCATTGCTTCTACCAGTTTTTGAGAAATAGCCAATCCCAAACCGGTGCCGCCGTATTGTCTGGTACGATCGCCATCCACCTGAAAAAACGACTCAAATAATTTATCTTGCTTGTCGAGAGAAACCCCAATGCCAGTATCAGCGACTCGGATTTTCACCATTCCGGGGAACTGCTGGTTGTGAACAGTCACCTTTTTCTTAATAACCTCGGCACTGATGCGAATTCCCCCTTCCCCGGTAAATTTAATCGCATTGCCCGTGAGGTTCAAGATTACCTGAAGCAGGCGTTGGTAGTTGCCGTACACAATAATCTCGTCCTCCACAGGGGGTTTTTGGATTTGAAATTGCAATCGCTTTTGCTCGACTTGAACCCGTGTAAAATTCTCAACTTGTTGCAACAGTTCACCGAGTTTGACGGGAGCGAGATCTAACTCCATTTTGCCAGCTTCGATTTTAGCGACATCCAAAATATCGTTAATCACATTGAACAAATGTACTGCTGATCGGTAAGCTTCTTCGATAAATTGGTGCGCTTCTTCCGGGTCATCTGCCATGCCGTCCATAAGCAGTTTTAGGAAGCCGAGGATGCCGTTGAGGGGGGTGCGGAGTTCGTGAGAAGTATTAGCAAGAAATTGACTTTTAAGTTGGGAAAGAGCCACGGCTTCGGCGCGCGCCTGTTCTAATTCTTGGTAAAGTGTAGCGTGGGCGATCGCACTGCCGACTTGAGCGACTAACTCGCGGGCGAATTCGAGTTCGACAGGACTCCATTTCGGAGAATTGCCGCAGCGGTGCAAACATATCAGTGCATTGGGTTGGTCTTCGTAGGAGGTAGCTGCTACGAGTACGGAATGGCGGTGGAAGGGATCGGTGGCGGGGGAGGCGTAATCGACTGCTACTGGTTTTAAGGTAGCTAAAGTTTGAATCCACCCTGGCTGTTCGGCTGCGCGCAGTTCTACTCCTAGCATAGAAGAGTAAGCTTCTTGGCGGTACTCAGCTACTACTTTAAAAGTTTTCGATTGGAGATTTTCGATTTGAGTTGGGGAAAGCGGGGGCGAGGGGTAGCTAGCTATTGACTGTTGTAATTCGGCTGCTGCGGCGGTCGAATTTTGCTGATTTTCGGAGGCAAGGAAGGGGGATGTTTCGAGATTTTCGCTGTCTTTTTTGTAGGAACAGATGATGCAGCGACTCGCGTTTAAAACTTGACCCAAGCTGTTAACAGTTTGCTGCCAAATGGTGGCTAAATCGAGGGTTTTGTGCAGGTTTTGAGCGATTTGGGAGATGATTTTACGGTCGATTTCGGAGTAGGGAGGGAGCGATCGACCGGGGATACGGCTCGCTGGAAGCGACATTCGTTGGCGGGCGTCGAAGGGGGATGGCAAAGCTCGATAGAGCATGAATTCTGGGGAATCTGGCCGTCTGTCTGTGGGTTTGTCAGACAGCAGCCTTCCCATAACTAAGACTTTTGTAGCTTTGCCGTTTGAGTTGATCGCCGGAGTGAGTGTCAAATCGAAGAGAAAATATTGTCCGGCGTGGCAAAATGGATAGCTGAACCTTTGCGGTACGAGGGTTTCGAGCGCCCGCCGCAGGATATCGAGATAAGGCGCAGGGGGGATGGGTTGCAGGGTTTCGCTGAGGGGGCGATCGACAATTTGTTCTGCTGTAAGGTTGTACTGCTCGGCTTTTTGCCAGTAAAAAGATAGATATCGACCAGAGGCGTCTTGGGTAAATACTAATTCTGCCCCTAACTCTTGAAAAAAAACTGTAGAGGCGAGGCTCGATCGCCGAAAATCTGTGTTAGAGTCCATCAGAGTAGGGGATGAAAGTAGTTCGGATTTTGGAGTCTTGAGTTTTTAATAAATATCTCAAAACTCCCCATTGTTGGGGGCTTCTACTGTTAATTTGTGAGTTAGTAATCAATTAAAAAGTTGTTGGCTTTTTAATTAAAACATTAATCGCTAAAAACTCACAATTAGCAAAAATTTTAGGCTTCTCTTATTGAGTTTTGAGTGATCAATGAACTCATAAAATATTAATTATTTAATTCTGAACTCAACTCAAAACTCAAAACTATTCGTTCTCAGCCGTTTTGGGTAATTTAAAGATAAAAATTAAGATTGAGAAATTAGGAACCTGCACCGATTAACTATCAAGTGTGAAAATTACGCCAAAATATGAGGCTGCGAACCACCACCTGGAAAAGTTCCGAGGTTGTGAGTTAGCATAGTTCGCTCGCCCACAACTTGTAGCTTTCGCCGCGAAATCTGCAGGATATCGCCCGCGCGATCGAAATTTCATAGCCAGAAACTTTACAGCCAGCAGATTTGCGCGCGCCGTCTCGTAGCCGGAAACCTCAGTCGTTCCATTCACCGCGTGGCGGGACTGGGGGGTTGCGGCGTAAACTCAGAGCCAGTTCGTCTTCGCGGCGCTCGCCTCTGAGCCACTGCTTGATTGCTGTTTCAATGACTTTGCTGGGGTCATTCGTCAAGTGCTTAATTTGGTCTAGGAGTTCAGAATCTATATGGATAGATAGTTCCACTTTTTCTGACGAACTGTGGGGGGGTATACTTGACTGGCTCATAGTTAAAAAATCCTAGTTTTAATTCTTAAGTTTCAATTCTTTTGATGACAACCGACTGGACTAGATATTTGCAGTCCCTGATTTGCACCCCACCTTTCCTCAACCGCTTAACAGCTTTCTGTACAATGAGACAGAGAAAAGTTTTTTCCTTTTGGGTGTCCGGGCTCGGTCGGACACTTGAAGGGTAATAACTGATACTCTTGAGGTTTGCCTCAGTTGTGGTTTCATCTCAATCCCCAGTAAGAGGTTGAAGTAGTAAGCACTCTACTCTTGCTTGTGTAATCATACAACAAAAAGTATCCTTTGCCGATTAGCTCTTCGATAAAAAACATGACTAACGTCCCTGTATCTCGCATTCGTAATTTTTCGATTATTGCTCACATCGACCACGGAAAATCGACCTTGGCAGATCGCCTGTTGCAGGCGACTGGGACTGTGCAGGCACGGGAGATGAAGGAGCAGTTTTTAGACAATATGGATCTCGAACGCGAACGCGGCATTACGATCAAGCTGCAAGCGGCTCGGATGAACTATACTGCCAAAGACGGTCAGGAGTACGTGCTGAATCTGATCGACACTCCCGGACACGTGGACTTTTCTTACGAGGTGTCGCGATCGCTCGCTGCTTGCGAAGGGGCGCTGCTGGTGGTAGACGCATCTCAAGGAGTGGAAGCACAAACCCTGGCAAATGTCTACCTTGCCTTGGGACACAATCTGGAAATTATTCCAGTTTTAAATAAAATTGACCTGCCGGGGGCAGAACCGGAACGGGTAAAAGGGGAAATTGAAGAAATTATCGGTCTGGACTGTAGCGGGGCGATTGAGGCTTCGGCTAAGGAAGGAATTGGTATAGATGAAATTTTGGAGTCGATCGTCGAATTGGTGCCCCCGCCGCAGGATACAGTTGACAAACCGCTGCGGGCGCTAATTTTTGATAGTTATTACGACCCTTATCGCGGGGTAATTGTGTATTTCCGGGTGATGGACGGAAGTGTCAAAAAGGGCGATCGAGTTTTGTTGATGGTTTCGGGTAAGGAATATGTCATCGATGAATTGGGCATTCTTTCACCGACTCAAGTTCAAGTAGATGAACTGCACGCGGGGGAAGTTGGTTATCTGGGCGCGGCAATTAAAGCGGTAGCTGATGCTCGCGTCGGCGATACGATTACTTTGGTCAAAAAGCCTGCACCGGAGCCTTGGCCGGGTTATACAGAAGCAAAACCGATGGTTTTTTGCGGCTTGTTCCCGATCGATGCTGACCAATTTCCAGATTTGCGGGAAGCTTTAGAAAAACTAGAACTCAACGATGCGGCGCTTTCTTACGAACCGGAAACTTCGAGTGCGATGGGATTTGGTTTCCGCTGCGGTTTCTTGGGTTTGCTGCACATGGAAATTGTGCAAGAAAGGCTGGAGAGAGAATACAATTTGGATTTGATTGTTACGGCTCCTTCTGTGGTTTATCAAATCACAACAATTAAAGGGGAAGTGTTAACAATTGACAATCCCAGCCACTTGCCCGATCCTCAGTATCGCGAGAAAATTGAGGAACCTTATGTGCGGGTAGAAATGCTGTCGCCAGAAACTTATGTCGGCGCGCTGATGGAACTGTCTCAAAGTCGGCGGGGCATTTTTATGGATATGAAGTATTTGAGTCAAGGCCGAACTACGCTGGTTTATGAGTTGCCTTTGGCGGAGGTGGTGACTGACTTTTTCGATCAGATGAAATCGCGATCGCGCGGTTATGCGAGCATGGAGTATCACCTCATCGGTTATCGCGAAAATCCGTTGGTGAAAATGGACATTTTAATTAATGGCGATCCGGTTGATGCTTTGGCGATGATCGTACACCGGGATAAGGCTTATAATGTGGGCCGCGGCTTGACTGAAAAACTCAAGGAGTTGATTCCCCGCCACCAGTTTAAGGTGCCGATTCAAGCGACAATTGGCGCGAAGGTGATTGCTTCGGAACACATTCCGGCTTTGCGAAAGGATGTGTTGGCGAAGTGTTACGGCGGTGATATTTCGCGGAAGAAAAAGTTGCTGCAAAAGCAGGCGAAGGGTAAGAAGCGGATGAAGTCTGTGGGTACTGTGGATGTGCCGCAGGAGGCTTTTATGGCTGTGCTGAAGCTCGATCGAGATTCGTAATCTGTGTGGCCTTTTGTCAGGAACAGGCAAGATGCCTGTTCCACAAAGAGTCTGTTTTTTGTAGTTGTTTGCAGTGCTCTAGAACAGGCAAGATGCCTGTTCCACAAAGAGTCAGTTTTCTTGTGGGATGGGCATCTTGCCCGTCCCTGTGGAAGCTCAGAAACCGGGTTTTTTTACGAAATACTTCGTTACACACGGTAAATTCGGTAAAAAACCCGGTTTCTTTGTCGGAGTGCGTCCAGCACTGTTTAAACCCAGATAAATATAAAGAGTTAGGGAAGTTATATTAAGGGCGATTCCCTACGGGATAACTACGCTTCACGCACTTTTGGACATGAAGGGCGATCGCCTTTTTGCAAAAAAACTATCAGAGATTACTCATTATCCTCATCATCATCATTATCTTGAACTACCTTACTACTTAAAAGTCCGAAAATCGCACCCACACCCATATTCCAAGTGCTATTGCAAGTCTCAAAAATGCGAACTTGTTGGGGAGATGGCCGATCTTCGGTACTAATCCAGAAAGACACGCCTCCAGAAAGTGAGGTAAAAAAGATAACAGTGGCGAAGACGTACTGGAAACGAGAGGGAGATTGAGGACGAGTGTTTTTACGAGTCATTTTAGTAGATTTGGGTTTAGCAGGTGTCATATTTGGTTTAGCTTTCATAATTGCTACTTTCTTATTGGATATGTTTTAATCTTAAAGAGTAAAAGCTTGAAAGTCAGCCTGTGTATAGGTTTCACTTAGTATGAGTTTGGTATGCGTTTCGTATGCGTTTGGTTGGCGATCGCTTGCTACAATAGTTAAAACGTTCGTAACTTAGCTATGGCAGAGCGATCGATCGCAGCATCTGACGCAGGAATTGAAAAAGCAAAAACAGCTCTCACAGACAAAGGCTGGAGTCGCCAAGACTTAGCGGATCGTGTTGTGATGGGGGAAGAAAAAAGTCTAAAGATAGGTATCGATATTCAAACAGTTCATAAATTTTTCACCCAGAAGGGTGTGAAGCCCCAGTATTTTGTTGCAATTTGCAATACTTTAGGATTGGATTGGCAAGAAATTAAAAAGCTTAATACAACCACATCGCCCCAAACATCCTTACCAAATGACAATCGAATAGCCGAATTAGAACCGCCAAATATCAATTATAATAATCCCTTTATTCCTCAGCATGGCAAGATAGACGATCCGCGATTTTTCTTTGGCAGAGAAAGGGAAATTCGGCGGGTATTCGAGACGCTGAATAGTGGCAGTAGCGTAGCAATCATTGGCGAAAGAGCGATCGGCAAAAGTTCTGTGCTACAAGCCATTTACCGACAAGCACCAAATCAACTCCATCATCCGCGCCAACCCATTTACCTCGATTTAAAAAATGTTTGCGATGAAAATGACTTTTACGGTGCTTTATGCCACAAAGCGGGTATCGAGACAGCGAAGGGATATTTACTAGAACGGGCTTTAGAATCGCACCGATTGCTGTTGCTTTTAGATGAAGTCGAGAAAATGACCTGGGATGGATTTACGAACCAAGTACGCGGTCAATTGCGGGGTTTGGCGGAGGGAAATAACGCACCTTTGCGTCTAGTTGTCGCCGCCTGCACCTCTCTCGATACCCTGTTTCCTGACAGTCAAGACAAAAATATGACATCTCCTTTTAAAGGGATTTGCATTGAGGAAAATCTGAAGCAATGGCATGAAGAAATCAGCCGCGAATTTATTGTTAGTCGCCTCCAGGCTTCCTGGTTAAAACCTGTTGCTCAGCCCGTGAATTTTACTGAGGCAGAAATTGCGGAGTTAATTGCTGAAAGTGGCGGCTATCCTCAGAAATTGATGCAGTTGTGCAATCAAACTTATGCTGGTTATATCAACTAGGACTTACACATTGGGGCCCAGAAACCGGGTTTTTTACGAAAATATTTCGTTAGAGAATCGCAGATTCGGTAAAATACCCGGTTTCTCACCACCCGTGCGTAAGTCCTGTTTATTCATCCCCACCTATTTATGAGTCAAAACCATCCCCCCGTTCCTCGGTTAGATTTAGCTCCCAAACTGAAGCGCCCTCTTTCTTTGTGGAATCCTTTAGATTACCTGCGATTGTTATATTGGGTGTTTCTCTTTCCTCAAGCTGTGGGGTGGTATGAGTCTACTTTTGGGGGTGAATCTAATTTACAAGACCCCAAAACCTGGCGAGAAAAGTGGGAGTGGTTGCGTCAAAATTCCGTCCAGTGTCAGTTAATTCTACAAGCCTTGATGTTAATCATTGTTATCCTCGTAGGCTTGAGTAGATTTTTGGAGGAAATAGGCATTTCTATCCATTGGTCCGGCGTGGCGTTGGGCGTGGCGTTGGGCGTGGCGTGGGGCGTGGCGTCCGGCATGGCGTCCGGTGTGGCGTTGGGCGTGGCGTCCGGCGTGGGGTTGGGCGTGGGGTTGGGCGTGGGGTTGGGCGTGGCGTTGGGCGTGGCGTCCGGCGTGGGGTTGGGCGTGGCGTGGGGCGTGGCGTCCGGCGTGGCCTTGGGCGTGGCGTGGGGCGTGGCGTCGGGCGTGTGGTTGGGCGTGGTGTCGGGCGTGGCGTCCGGCGTGGCGTGGGACGTGGCGTTCGACGTGGGGTTGGGCGTGGCGTTGGGCGTGGCGTTGGGCGTGGCGTCCGGCGTGGCGTTGGGCGTGGCGTCCGGCGTGGCGTCCGGCGTGGCGTCCGGCGTGGCGTTCGGCGTGGCGTCCGGCGTGGCGTTCGCACGTCCTGAAAATTGGCTTTTCGCTGTACCGTTTACCTTACTCCAGCGTCAACAGCTAAATAGACAATTTCCTCACATTACCCCACTTCCCCTTCCCTACCTGTCTTCTCAAATAGCTAATTGGCTGAGGCGGGATTGGGAAACAGGATTGCACAACATTAACCAACTACTACTATTTACCCTTCAGTTTATCCCTGTTGTTAAAGCTGTAAATCGTGTACTGGCAGACACACCAAAAGACCAACTCATCTATCGCCTCGCTCAATTATCAGAAGATCCTTATGATTGGAAGTTGGTGCGTTTTGCCTCAGCTTCTCTAAGTCAAGTAATCAAGTCAGAAGCAGTAGAAGTTTTTTTCCTCCTACCTTGGCGACAACAAATTCAAGCTCGTTTTCAAACAGAAATTCGTTTAAATACTCCTGCCCGTGCCTCTGCTGCTGGTTTCTGGTATCTCCATCAGCGAGAACCAGACAAAGCTACAGAGGCTTTCGCTGTAGTGCGAGATCTGCTTTATGGAGACGAGATGTTTACCTTAGCGCAGATTCTCACAGGTTTTCACCAAACAGCAGAACTAGCCGAGATTGCTTCCCTGAAACTGCCTGCTTCCCCCAATCCACCTCTGCTGCGTGAGACTACTTGGGAAGCAATTGCCTCTCTACGGCGGGTAATTGCCGATGTTCAAGTCGTCCAGAATAGCGTATCTCGTTCTGCCCGTTCCCTTGCCCTCAACCGAGCATTAGGTGAGCTTGAAACTCTTCTCGATCGTCCAGATATTCTACCACAATCTGAACGAAATTTAATTATTAAAACTACCCAAAAATGGCAACAAATATTACTGCAAGTGACAGGGAAAATCGGAGATATTTCGATTACTCAACCTGTGACTATCCCCTATATAATGGGTGATCCAGTCCAAGGCAATCTATTTGTGGGCCGCGAAGACATCATCAGACAGCTAGAGGAGTTGTGGGTAAAAGGCAATCCGCTTCAATCTGTGGCTCTCTACGGTCATCGGCGGATGGGAAAAACTTCTATTTTGTTGAATGCTAGCAACTGCTTAGGCTCAAAAGTACAGGTGGCTTATGTCAATTTGCTGCGGGTAGGAGATTGCTCTCAAGGAGTGGGCGAACTGCTAATATTCATCACCGATGCCATTGCCAAAACAGTCAAGATTGCACCTCCTGCCGATCGCGATTTACTCGAATTACCCTATCTCACTTTTGGACGCTACATCGAACAAGTAATAGCAAATGTAGAAAGTGGATTGATCGTTGCTTTAGACGAGTTTGAAAAAATAGAAGAATTGATAGACGCTGGGAACATCAATCAAGATTTTATCGGTTTTTTGCGAGGGATGGTGCAAATGAGTTCTAAAGTAGCCTTTGCTTTTGCCGGATTGCACACCTTGGATGAAATGACCGAGGATTATTTCAATCCTTTTTTTGCTAGCATTATCCCCATCCGAGTAGGTTTCCTGAGTCAAGGTGCAACTCGCCAAGTTTTAGCGAATCCCGATGATGATTTTCTCCTCGACTACAAACCAGAAGCACTCGATCGCATTTATGAACAAACTCATGGGCAACCCTACCTCACGCAATTGGTAGGATTTCTGTTAGTCCGCCTCTACAACGACCAAGTATTTGAAATGGGACGCCCCCGCGATCCAATGTTTACACTAGAAGACGTAGCAACAGTCATCAACGACCCGGAATTCTTCAGCAGAGGTCGCTACTATTTTACAGGAGTTTGGGGTCAAGCAGCGCAAGGCGCATCGGGACAACAGGAGATTTTAAAAGCCTTAGCACCTCACTTAGAAGGAATGAATCTCGACAGGCTGAGTCAAGAAACAGGGATGGATGAGACAAGTTTACAGGAAGCACTAAAAACTCTCGAACGCCACGATGTGGTTCAAGAAAGTGATGGTTGCTACTGTATTACTGTCGAACTATTCCGCCGCTGGGTTCAGATGTCATTGGGAGGGAAGCGATAGTTAGTTATCCCTTTGAGTATTCGGCGGTTGAAACCCATCCTACAGAGGCTCTCGTCCCCGCAGAGGGGGACTAAGAGACAAGCGATAACATTAATATTACTATTAGGCCAAATATTTACATTATTGGCGGCCCTAACGGTTCAAGTAAAACTACAGTTTTCCTGAAATTATTACCTAATTTTTTAGATCGACATAATTTCTCTCATATTGCTTTTCAGATAAATCGACCCGGGTTTTTTCAAATAAGCCCGTGAAGCGCAGCTATCCCCTAAGGCATCGCCCAACCTCAGACCGAAGTCATCAAATAACCAATAACTACTAACAAATAACAGAACTAATGTCAAGAGTGTTTTTTCGGAAATATTAAAGCTTAAATAAAAATTGCTACGGACATTTGCGAATTATAGCACTTTGTTCAAAGTATTTGAACAAAGTGCTAAGTTAATTAAAGATTTGATGAAAGAGACGCATAAGTCTTTACATTGTCGATCGCAATTTTGTTATTCTATTAGTAAGTTTCATTCGAGCGACTGAATTTTTGTACTCCAGTCCTACCCCTAAACAGAACGGCAGTTTCCACAATGAGAATTTTAGTCACAGGCGGTGCGGGTTTCCTCGGTTCCCACCTAATCGATCGCTTAATGGCCCAAGGACATGAGGTAGTCTGCCTGGATAATTTTTACACCGGGACTAAACGCAATATCCTCAAATGGCTGGACAACCCGTATTTTGAGCTGATCCGCCACGACATCACGGAACCGATTCGGTTAGAGGTAGATCAGATTTACCATCTGGCTTGTCCCGCTTCCCCTATACACTATCAGTACAACCCTGTCAAGACCATTAAAACAAACGTCATCGGCACGATGAATATGTTGGGATTGGCCAAACGGGTGAAAGCAAGATTCTTTCTCGCTTCCACTTCCGAAGTGTACGGAGATCCTGACGTTCATCCGCAAACAGAAGATTATCGCGGCAACGTTAATTGTATCGGGATCAGATCGTGTTACGACGAAGGGAAGCGAGTAGCTGAAACCTTATCTTTTGATTACCACCGTCAAAATGGGGTAGATATTCGAGTTGTGCGAATCTTCAATACCTACGGCCCCCGGATGTTGGAAAATGACGGCAGAGTAGTGAGCAATTTTATTGCTCAAGCTTTGCGGAATCAACCGCTGACAGTATACGGCGACGGTTCCCAAACACGTAGTTTTTGCTACGTTTCTGATTTGGTGGAAGGATTTATTCGTTTGATGAATAGCGACCAAATCGGGCCGATGAATTTGGGTAATCCCGGCGAATACACTATATTGGAACTGGCACAAAAAATTCAAAATACGATTAATCCAGGGGCAGAAATTATCTTTAAACCGCTGCCGGAAGACGATCCAAAACAGCGACAACCGGATATTACTCGTGCTAAAAATTGGTTGGGGTGGGAGCCAACTGTGCCGCTGGATCAAGGTTTAGAGTTGACTATAAAGGATTTTCGCGATCGCATCGAGGGAAACCAAAAGTAGAGACTGGGAGAGGGCGAGACTGGGAGAGTGAGGGAGGGAAAAAATCTTCCTTATTCCCAATTCCCAATTCCCAATTCCCAATTCCCGATTCCCAATTCCTACCTGATTTATTTACTAGCTTTGAGGAGATTTCTATGCAGGTTTGCGTCATCGGTACAGGATATGTTGGCTTAGTCACCGGCACTTGTTTGGCCCACATCGGCCACCACGTGATTTGCGTAGACAACAACGAAGAAAAAGTTAAATTAATGAAGTCTGGACAGTCGCCTATTTTTGAACCTGGACTGTCTGAATTAATGTCTTCTGCATCTGCGTCTGGCAATCTAGAATTTACTTCGGATTTAGCAGCAGGAGTGTCTCACGGGGATATTTTGTTTATTGCGGTGGGGACGCCTCCTTTGCCGACTGGGGAAAGCGATACTCGCTACGTGGAAGCGGTTGCTCGTGGAATTGGAGCTCACCTCGACGGCGATTACAAAGTAATCGTAAACAAATCGACAGTGCCCATCGGTTCGGGGGATTGGGTGCGAAGAATTGTACTAGACGGTTTAGCAGAACGTCAAAAACCTCAAAGCGGTGAGGGCGCTACTGGTGAGGAAGTCGCAGCAAAAACAGGTGTTCAATTTGATGTGGTTAGCAACCCGGAGTTTTTGCGGGAGGGCTGTGCTGTTTTCGATACTTTTAATCCCGATCGCATTGTTCTCGGCAGCAACTCTCGGCGGGCTATGGATATGATGCTACAGTTATATCGGCCGATTGTCGATCGCAAGTTTGCAGAAAATCAGTCTTTGCCGGAAGTTCCTGTGGTGATGACTGATATCAGTTCAGCGGAGATGATTAAGTACGCAGCTAATGCTTTTTTGGCTACGAAGATTAGCTTTATTAATGAAGTTGCTAATATTTGCGATCGCGTCGGTGCAGATGTTAGTCAAGTTGCCCGAGGTATCGGCTTAGATTCACGGATTGGCAACAAGTTTTTGCAAGCTGGCATTGGTTGGGGCGGTTCTTGTTTCCCCAAAGATGTTTCAGCTTTAGTTCACACTGCTGACGATTACGGCTACGAGGCGCATTTGCTGAAAGCGGCAGTGGAAGTTAACGAACGCCAGCGGTTGATTGCTATTGAAAAGTTGCAACAAGTTTTGAAGATTCTCAAAGGTAAAACCGTCGGACTTTTGGGTTTAACTTTCAAGCCGGATACTGACGATTTGCGGGATGCTCCAGCCCTGAATTTAATCGAGAATTTGAATCGCTTGGGAGCGAAAGTTAAAGCTTACGATCCGATTGTTTCTCAAACTGGGATGCGTCACGGTTTGTCGGGAGTTTTGGTAGAAACTGACCCAGAAAGATTGGCAGACGGTTGCGATGCTTTGGTGTTGGTGACTGACTGGGAACAGTTTCGTAATTTAGATTACGAGAAAATGGCAAAGTTGATGAATCATCCGGTGATGATTGATGGCCGCAATTTCTTAGACAAGAAGGCTTTAGAAGCGGCTGGTTTCCAATATGTGGGGATTGGAAGATAAAGAAGAGTTTTGAGTAGAATTTCTGTTTCGTAGGGTGCGCTTCGGCGCACCTTACAAACGAGCATTTCTAAGCCGTAGGATGCGCCGAAAAACACCTTACATTTTCTGGCTACCAACAATCGCGGGTTGAGCCGCCGCGCGTGCTTTAAAAATTCTCCATCAATGTTTTTTCTTGAGCGTAAACATCTCGTAGCTGTTGCAGCGCTGAGGCAGAAATTACCGATTTAACTGTAGCGACTAATTTACCCCACTCCAGCAAGCTGTCAACTGAAACAGCCGCTTTGAAGTTGTACGTATAGAATTTAGTCCAAAATTCTGGTGCTTGTGTCCGTTTCCAGCGTTTGTACCAGGCGACAAAATCTTGAGCACAGGGCGGTTTTACTTCTAAGATTGGCGGAAAATCGGCGTAGCTGACAAATCGACTCAGGCCTTTGGCATGAACGTACACCACGTTGTGGCAGCAATCGATCCTGTATATCTGTTCGGGTGATATGTTGAACAGAAGTGCTACTGTTTCTTCGGTGACAAATCTCGATCGCGGATTGACGATCAACGATTTGTGAATAATTTTTGATGCGCCGATCGCTGATGATCTTAGCTGATTTTCTGATATCATTGTAGTTGCATCTGGTGGTAGTAGGTAAATCTATCTGTGCTAAGTGCGATCGACAGAAATAATCTGTCGGGATTAATTTTAGCTGGCGATCGTCTTTAGTTTCGTTGACTCCGCCGCAAAACGGAGACAAGCCCCGACTTCTGCCATGAGAGGCGCAAAATTTTCGCTCCAAAACTTTCGATCAACGTTCAAGCTCGCAGATTCATCTTTAGAGTCAATCTAAAATCTAAAATCTAAAATCTAAAATCGAATGACCGGGGCGATCGCTTTTTGATATATTATACTAAATCCAAAATTTTGTAAATAGTGAATATGAGCAAAGGCTTAGTCAGGTTGCGGGTTCGAGAGTTGGCTGCCGAGAAGGGATGGACGCTCAAGGAAGTTGCGGAGCGATCGGGGGTGGGCTACAGTACGATTAGCAATTATGCCCGTTCTCAGGGTATGGCAATGGTTGACTTTGCAGCAGTCCACAAGTTGGCTCGAACTTTTGATGTGATGATTGAGGATTTCGTGGTAATCCTAGAAAAATAGTTGAACGTTTTGCTTAAATTCTAATGTGGTAGCGATCGACCAAAAGCAGATGCGAACAAATCCTTTAACCTACAATACTATTTCTAGAGATGCCATCACCGAGCCTCCCAAAGACTCCCTCAAACCATGCCCAAGCCAAAAAAGACCACCCCCAAAACCTACTCTGAAATCAACCTCAGCGATCCTCAATACTACTTCAACCGAGAACAAAGCTGGCTAGAATTCAACAACCGCGTGCTCCACGAAGCCCTCGACCCCCGTACGCCCCTCCTCGAAAGGCTCAAATTTCTAGCTATTTTTAGCTCCAACCTAGACGAATATTTTATGGTGCGCGTGGGCGCCCTCAAACAACAAGTACACGCAAAAGTCAGCAAATTAACCTCCGACGGCCGCACGCCCCAACAACAGCTAGATGCCCTGAACAAGCGGCTTTTGCCGATGGTTACTCAGCAGCACTCGTATTTTGAGCAAACCCTGCGGCCGAAACTAGCAGCAAGCGAAATCTACATTCTCGACTACATTGACCTCAATCAAGAACAGCGCAATTACTTGCACCGCTACTTCAAAGAACAAGTATTTCCCGTACTCACTCCCCTCGCAGTTGACCCCAGCCACCCATTCCCCTACCTTTCCAATCTCAGCCTCAATTTAGCAGTAGTAGTCAGGGACCCCGACACGCGGGAAGAATTATTTGCCCGCGTCAAAGTACCGCAGGTTTTGCCGAGGTTTTTGCCCCTACCGGCGGATTTGCAGTGGCAGCAGAGGGGCAAATCTCCTGTTTGGACTGGCGTGCCCCTAGAACAGGTGATTGCCCACAATTTAGAAGCTTTGTTTCCGGGGATGGACGTAGAGGAATATCACCCGTTCCGTATTACTCGCAATTCCGATTTGACGGTGGAGGAAGATGAGGCGGAGGATTTGCTGCTGGCAATAGAACAGGAACTCCGCAAGCGCCGGTTTGGAGGTTCTGCGGTGCGGATGGAAATTCAAGCGATTATGCCGCCTGCGCTGCGAGATATGCTCATGGAGGAGCTGGAGCTCGGTGAGCAAGATGTTTACGTCGTAGAGGGGCTGCTAGGCCTCAAGGATTTGATGTCTTTTGTGGGGCTGCCGGTGCCGGAACTGAAAGACCCGCCTTGGACTCCGGTTGTGCCGCCGCGCTTGCGGAACTTGGAATCGGCAAGGATTTTAGACAAATCGATGTTGGATGCTGAGGATGGTCAGGATATTTTCACGACCATCCGCCAGGGCGATTTGATGCTGCACCATCCTTATCACTCGTTTGCGGCGACGGTACAGCGGTTTATTACTGAGGCGGCGCACGATCGCTCCGTGTTAGCGATTAAGATGACTTTATACCGCACTTCTGGAGATTCGCCGATCGTCAGTGCCTTAATTCAAGCAGCAGAAAACGGCAAGCAGGTAGCCGTTTTAGTAGAGCTCAAAGCTAGGTTTGACGAAGAAAATAATATTAATTGGGCTCGCAAGTTAGAACAAGCGGGAGTCCACGTAGTTTACGGTTTGGTGGGACTCAAAACCCACACCAAAATTGTGATGGTAGTGCGTCGGGAGGACGATTACATCCGCCGCTACGTCCACATCGGCACTGGCAATTACAATCCTAAAACAGCCGGACTCTATACCGATGTGGGTTTGTTGAGTTGTCGCGAGGATTTGGGATCGGATTTGACGGATTTGTTTAATTATTTGACGGGTTATTCGCGGCAGGTATCTTATCGCAAATTATTGGTGGCACCGGTCAATATGCGCGATCGATTTTTAGCTTTAATCCGGCGCGAGGCAGAATTCTGCCGCTTGCAGGCCGAAGGCGGCATCGGTAGCTGTGGCCGCATTGTCGCTAAAATGAACGCTTTAGTTGACCCTCAAATCATTGTTGCTTTGTACGAAGCTTCGCAAGCGGGAGTTAAAATTGATTTGATTATTCGGGGGATTTGCTGTTTGCGTCCCGGCGTTGAAGGTGTTAGCGAAAATATCAGAGTTATCAGTATTATCGGCCGTTTTTTAGAGCATTCTCGGATGTTTTATTTTTTCAACGGTGGCGACGAAGAGGTGTATATTGGTTCTGCTGACTGGATGCAGCGCAATCTTACAAGACGGGTTGAGGCCATAGTTCAGGTGGAAGACCCGACAATTGCTAAGGAATTGCAAGAAATTTTGGGGGTAATGCTGGCTGACAACCGCCAAGCTTGGGATTTGCAGTCTGGGGGACACTACTCTCAGCGGCGGCCGCCTGCTAATTGCCCGGAGGTGAGCTCTCAGCAAATTTTGATGGATATGGTTTTGAATTAATCATTAGGAATGGGGAATGGGGAATGGGGAATTGGTTATTAGCTATCTGTTATTGGTTATTAGCTATCTGTTATTGGTTATTAGCTATTAGTCAACAGTCAACAGTCAACAGTCAACAATGCCCCATGCCCCATTCCCCATTCCCAATGCCCAATGGCCCTAACTGTTAAAAGTACGCTTGAATTCTTCTAATAGATCGTCAATTTCTTCGATCGCCTGACTCACATCTATTCTCAGGGCTCCCAAGTCCGATCGATCTAACAGCCGCACGAGGGATTCCCGCTTGACTTCGATCTCTGCTACGCGCTCTTTGATTGTTTGTGCATCCATGGTTTTTTGCCTTTGCTACTATTAACAAAAATATTTGACATTCCCCTCTGCGAACAGACGGAGATTCTTAATTCACCGACATACCTTTTTGGGCAAATTCTTCACTGTTTTTATATGGTAAGTGATGAACCTGCTCAGGATTTTTTGGTCTGTGTTATAGTTTGATTGTACATCAAAACCTCAGCCAAACTCCAGCCACATTTTAGCGCAAAAAAGGCGGACGTTTGGTATCTGCCGGTTTATTTTTCATCATTCCAGCTAAAAATCGCTTCAGGGCCTTCTCTCGGTTTTTCATAAAAGCAGCCCAAAATCCCGGTTGATATTCATCCATCGTCTTGGCTAGGGCCCAGACATCGATCGCTAAGATATTATAAAGCCTTTCATCTTCACGTTTGAGCGAGTTAATCTGCTCCAGAACCGCCTTGTTTGCTCCGGCAGTTTGTTTGTCTTCGTCTTTAATCATGTCCAAAAAATGGTTGAAAGGGCAAGAGTGTCGATCGCGATCGCCACTCTGTATACTTTGATGATACTGCCGATCTCGATTGCCTTCTGGAACCAACGCCGCGCAATTAACACGGATATTTACCGATGGCGCGCCCGGGCGAGTCCGGCTGGATAAGCTTCTGAAGCTAGAGACAAGACTGTGGATGCACACTGCTCCCGCGCTCATAGATGCTAGCAGTTTTTGCAAGTCTTTTGGCAAAAAAACTAAATTTATTCAAGACTTTTTGACAGATAATAATTAAAGTATATTGTTGATTCCAGCTTACTACCTCACTAATATGTTACGCAAAATTTCTTTAGCAAACCTAGCCTTAGTTGTTGGCGGTATTATAGCAGCAGTCGGGTTTGGAGCCTACTTCACAGACAGACCTACCCTGAACCTAGCCGGTTTTTTTTATGGAATTCCGCTGTTGCTGGGAGGTTTGGCTCTGAAAGCCGCCGAACTCGAACCAGTGGATTTCACCGAACCGACATCTCCCGAAGTTCTCCTCCTGCGAGAAAGTCAGGCCACAGATACTCAAAACCAAGTCCGCAAAGATGTCACCCGATTTCGCTACGGCCAACCCGCGCACTTAGATGATGCTTTGGAGCGCTTGGGTCTGGCCCCGACAGACGAGGAACGGCCTCTCCTGCAAGGGTTGCGGGAAGTTGATGTTGACGGTGCTTATGGGTTAATTTTAGAGTTTTATTCGCCACTAATGCCGATCGACTTATGGGAAGAAAAGCTAGACAAAATAGCTACTTTTTTTGGGCCGGGTTTGCGCGCACAAGTGACTCAAAAGGCTGGTGACAAAATAGAATTGGCTCTAATTAAAAATACTCAAGGTTAAAGTATTCTGAAGTTTTGAGTGCGGAAATTTTGAAGTCGCCAATTAATAATTAATCCTCCCCCGGCTCAGATACTGATTTTAGCGGCAGCGTGAAACCTGTCGCTATCAACAAAAGCTCAATCTGCAATTGAGCGATTGCCCCAATTGGATTTTTCTAATTACAATAGTGTTTGAGAAGCGATCGGCAATGTTAAATCAGGAGAAGCACAAATAGTTTCGTCCCAGAGTAGGATAGGTATTATCGGCGCAGGACAGGGTTTTTCAGTTGCAGTTAAACAAGCGTCGAATTGGATGATAGCAGTCTCAGTTGCAAATAATCCTGGTTCAGTCTTGAGTAGAAGAAATGAGCAGGTTAAATCCGCCAAACTAAATTATTGACAACAATCTATAGGGAAAACAGGGATACGCCTATGTCAGAAAACAGAGTGTCCATCACCGCCAAAGTACCTTTAACTGCTCAACAGCAGTGGGAAACTTTCATGGCTCATCACTGCGGACGTTGGCAAGGGGTATTCGTTAGATATGATGGCACAGGGCAGGTTCTCGATATTCTTGATTCTGTACGGAGCTTCATTCCTTCTGACAATCGGCAAACAGTCACCCATTCCACAGACTTCAGGAGTCGGATGACAGAAACAGTAACGCAGAAACAATGGGTTTTGACCTTGGGTAATCCGCTGATTATCCATCCGTTTGCTCCAGAGGCTTATCTGCTTTTTAATCCCCATTCTTCTGACACAATGGTTGGGCCGGATCGAACGGGTTCAAGCTTCTATTTTGAGCATTAAGTAGTTAAGCAAAATTAATTACATAATTATCTCCAAATTCTTTAAGAATTCTTTCGACAGATGAAACAAGAGAT